>CAMMMI010000009.1 GCA_946497905.1 uncultured Clostridium sp. | reverse complement strand
GTGTGCAAAAAACAAGTTCCTATCATATAAATAAGATTTTATTTTCAAAAGAAAGGGTAACTTCCTATTACAGAAAAAATTACCATTTTAGGACGCGTCCCCAAAATGGTAATTTTTAAACTTTTTTCCAAAACCAATCTAAACTGTTGTTATAACTCTTCTTACCTTTTACTTTTGCTTCTACATCATCTACCCATAGATATGCAAAGAAACTGATTAATACAAAAACAAAATCTATTGCTAAACATCTAGTTAATGTTGAAACCATATATCTATATTCTTCTGATAATGTTGAAAGTTGTGCTACATGTACTACTAAAAGAATTAAATATCCAAATAGAACTATTCCAGATACTGCACTTCTGTTGATTTCTTTTGCTAAGAAAATTAATAGTACTGTTACTGCTAACATTAATAATAAAGTAAGTGGGTTTGATATATCAAATAAAAACATCTTTTTCCCTCCGTTTTCTTTAGTTATTTTATACTTTTATGATAACATTATTTATTAAATATTTCAATTATATTATATTATTTTTATATTACAGTTGTATTTCATTTTTATTACATCTATTGTCTTCTATTTCAAGTTTTTCTCAATTAATTCTGTTATTTCTTTAGCTTTTTTAGTAATATATTCTTGCTCTTCTCCTTCTATCATAACTCTTACTAATGGTTCTGTTCCTGAAGGTCTTATTAAAACTCTTCCATTTCCTGCAAATTCTTTTTCTAATTTTTCTATTGCTTGTTTTATTTCTTCATTTTTATCATAATCATATTTTTTATCTCCATTAACTTTTGCATTTATTAATATTTGTGGATATAATTTTACAATTTCATTTAATTCTGAAGCTTTTTTCCCTTCTTCTAATATTGATTGTATTAACATTAATGAAGTTAAAATTCCATCTCCTGTTGGATTGTAATCTAATAATATAATATGTCCTGATTGTTCTCCTCCTAAGTTAAATCCATCTTTTAACATTTCCTCTAGAACATATCTATCTCCTACTTTTGTTTGTAATAATTCTAGCCCATTATCTCTTGCATATTTATTTAGTCCTAAGTTACTCATTACTGTTGCTACTATTGTATCTTTATTTAATTTTCCTTTTTTCCTTAAATTTGATGATATTATAGCTAGTAATTTGTCTCCATCTATTTCATTTCCTTTTTCATCTATGGCTAAACATCTATCTCCATCACCATCATAAGCAATTCCTAAGCTTAGCTTATTTTCTAATACAAATTTTTTTAGATTTTCAAGATGTGTTGAACCACAATTTTGGTTTATATTTATTCCATCAGGCTGATTATTTATAATTTTATAATTTATTCCTAATGCCTTAAAGACCTTTTCTGCGACACTATATGTAGCACCATTAGCTGTGTCTATACCTACTACAAAATCTTTTCTATTATATTTTTCAATATTATCATCAAAATTCTTTCTGAAAAAATATACATATTCATCTATTAGATCTAATTTATATTCTGATACTCCTATCTTATCATTTACAGCTGTTAGTTCTTCTAATTTACCTGAATCCATTACTTCTTCTATTTCTTCTTCTAAGCTATCTGGAATTTTTGTTCCTTTATTACTAAAATATTTAATTCCATTGAATTCATATGTATTATGTGATGCTGAAATAACTACTCCTGCATCTGCATTCAATTTTCTTGTTAAATATGCTACTGCTGGTGTTGGTATTACTCCTAATAATTTAACATTTGCACCATAACTTAAAAATCCTGCTACCATTGCACTTTCAATTAAAGTCCCAGAAATACGTGTATCTCTTCCTATTAAAATTGTTGGTGTATGGTCTGTGTGTTTTGATAGTACATATGCCCCTGCTTTTGCTACTTTATAAACCAAATCTGGTGATAATTCTGTATTAGCAATTCTTCTAATTCCATCTGTTCCAAAATACTTTCTCATTGCTTATAACTTCCTTTCATTTTATAAATCTTTCATACTTTCTCTTAATTCTTCAAGCTTATTTATTAAATCATTATATTGATTATAATTTGATTGTGTATTAAAAGTAACTATATTATTTTCTATTCTCCAATCGTTTGTTGTATTACTTAAAAATTCTGCCATCTGTTGTAAAATATCTAATTCTTCAAGTAATTTTTGCTTTTGATTTTCTACTTTTGCCTTTTGTTCTTCTAGTGTATCATTATTTTGGAAATATGACTTATATAACTGTTTGTAGTAATCTGATACATTTTTATCCTCAATTTTTTGCCATGTTTTCTCTATATCAAAAAATTCTTCATATTTTTGATAATCTGTTTGTACTCTTTCTCTTTGATTTATAATTTTTTGTTTTGATAAGCTAAAATTTTTGTCATTTTGTTTAATGTCCTCTATTGTTAGAACATTTTCTAATCCTTTTCCCTCTAAAAGCATGCTACATTCATTAGCAATATCTTGCCATTGTTTCATATGTTCTTTTATAGTATTTTCTACGATAGCATAATCTCCACTTGTTTTGGTCTGCAAAGTTTCATCATCTATTGTTGTTTGTGTCTCCATTAATTCATTAATATTTTCTACTTCCGAATCTAAAATTGCAATTTGCTCTTCTTCTGCTTTTTGCTCTTTTTTTACATCATTCATAAAAATAATAAAGCCAGTTATAAAGGTTATAACTATAATCGCTAACAAAATTGCAATAATTACTAAAATTTTCTTTAGCTTTTTGTTTTTCATATCAAATCAACTCTTTTCTATAGAGAAAAAAGGGCGTCCCTTTTTCCCTATTTTTTGAATTTCATCATAATTTTTTCTTTAAAGCTTAATTCTATATTATGTGGACCTCTGATGTCTATTCTTTTATTTCCTAATGCTAATTTTGGATTTTCTGTAGTCAGTTCTTGTAGTTTTTCTTCTCCTATTATACTATTAATTTCTGATAAACACTCTGGTATTTTTGGATATATGGTATTTTGTCTGTGAACATCAGAACCTAAAAAGTGTATTAAATTATTTTCTAGTAATTTTTTTACTATAATTTGTGCCTTTTCTCCATATTGGCCTATTATACTTCCATAATTTGCTTGCATTAGTACACCTTTTTGTACTAAATCATATACTAAATCTGGTTCTTTTTGTATATAACTATATCTTTCTGGATGTGCTAATATTGGTACTAATTTATATTGTATCATTTGGTAAACTATATCATATAGATTCATTGGTTCTTCGTTCAGTGGCATTTCGAATAATACGTAACTTGTATCGTTTATTGTAGAGGCTTTTCCCTTTTCTAAAAGTTCTATAAGATTTTCTGATATATATATTTCATTTCCTAAGTATAATCTTATGTCTATATTTTTGGCTTGTAAATTTTCATAAATTGCATTTATCCATACTTCTCTTTCTGGTTTATCTGTTTCGTAATAATTTTCCATATAATGTGATGTTGATATTATTCCTTCAAATCCTACATTTTTTGCTTCTTTTATTAAATTAAATGTTTCATCTATACTTCTTGATCCATCATCTATGTTTGGTAGTATATGTGTGTGAAAATCTATCATTGTCTTCTCCTTTTGTTTATACTTATTTTAATTTTTTCTTTTCCTCATCTAAATATTCATTTATTTGCTTTAAAATATCGTGTGTTTTATCTATTAAAACTTCTTCACTTTTTTCGTTTTTTTGTTTATTTAATGCATTTGGTAATTCTTCTTCATCTTTAATTTTATTATCTATAGTTTTTGAGTTTTGTACTTCTCTATTTTTTACTCCATCATTTTTATTTTCCACTAAATGTGAAGCCTTTTGATATGTAATATTGCTTCTTTTTCTATTGTTACTTGTTTTTACTCTATTCATATTTGTAGATCCATAATAATATGATTGCTCATATTTTTTAGCTGAAACAGTTAGTTTATTTACTACAACCCCTGCTATTTTACCACCTACATTTTGAATATTAGCTATTACTCTTTTTAAATCTTCTTTTTTAGTTTGTTTGCTTGCTGTTACAATTAATGTAGAATCTACTAATCTTGTTAAAATTAGTGAGTCTGTAACTAATTGGCTTGGTGTTCCATCTATAATAACAATATCACAAATTTCTTTTAATTGTTCTAATAAATCTACCATTTGTGGTGTTATTAATAATTCTGATGGGTTTGGTGGTATATTTCCTGCTGGCATTAAATACAAGTTTTTTACTGGTGTTTCTTGTATATAATCTATTAATTCTTTTGTTTTTTCTTCATTTTCATTTGCACCTACTCCTGACAAATAGTTTGAAAGACCTGGCCTAGGTGATACTCCAAATATTGAATATTGTCTTCCTTTTCTCATATCTGCGTCAAGTAATATTACTTTTTTTCCAGCTTGTGCAAATGTAACTGCTAAATTTGATGATATCCAACTTTTTCCTTCTCCTGCAAAGGTTGAAGTTATTAATACTGTTCTTAACTTTCCTTTTGTATTCATAAATTGGATATTTGTTCTTAATGTTCTAAATATTTCTGAAATTGGAGATTTGGGGTCTTGTTGTACTACTACTTCTTTTCTCATTATCTTCTACCTCCTCTTCCTTTTGACTTTTGTGGTTCTGCATCATAAATTGGTATTGATGCTAATACTGGTAATTTAAATATTCGTTCCACTTCTTCGGCTGTTTTTACTGTTGTGTCTAACATATTAACAGTCAAAACATATAAACAAGCTACTACTGCTCCTATAAATGCAAATATTATAATATCTCTTTTATGGTTTATATTAGATGGTTCATTTGCTACTTCTGCTTCGTCTACTATAAATACGTTATCTATATTGTAAATTTCAGAAACTTTTTCTGTAAATACTGTAGCAATTTCATTGGCTATTTTGGCTGAATATGTTGGGTTTTCATTTGTTACAGAAATTTCAATAAGTTCTGTATCTTCAACTGAATTAACTTTGACATTTTTTCTTAATTCTTCTTCATCAATTTTAAGCCCAATATTTGAAATTACTTTTCTAATTATATTTTTACTTTTTACTAATTCACTATATGTTGAAACAAGTTTTGAATTTAATGTTACATCTGTAGTAGTTATTGAATTGGCTGTTTCCGATTGTCCTGATACATTGGCTGTAGCTAACACTAGTGTTGTTGAAGAAGTATACTTAGGCTCTACAAAACCAACTGTATAAATTACTCCTATAACTGCAAAAATAAGAATAATTAGGAAAATTTGTATTTTTCTTCCCCAAAACATGTCCAATAAATCTTTTAAATTAATTTCCTCCATTTTTTAACTCCTTTGTATTTGTTCTTCTTCTATATTTTTCTTATAGATATATGTATTTATAAAGTTTCCTAATATTATTACTAAAATTCCAACACCTATAGAAATGTAACCAACATTTTGAAGTTTGCTTAAAATTTCTTGTAAGATACTTTTTAATGCTTCTGATATTGCTGAATTTAGGATAAGAATATTATTTATATTAATTTTATAATTGGTAAATATGTTTATAAAAGTACAAAAAATACCTGTAGCAAAAATAACACTTCCAAATTGAGGTATTGCTTTTAATATTTCTTTATAGTTTGAAATTATAAGAACTAAGCTAATAATTGCAATAGCAATAATTGATGCCTTTTTCCCCAATTCTAAATATTCTTGTATTTTTATAAAAATATTGTGTATTTTTTCTTCATATTTTGTATGTGACATTACATTTAAATATTGTTCTTCTATTTTTTCTATATATTGGTCTACTGTTTTTTGTTGTGTTGCTGTAAGTTCTTTGTCCATAGTGTTTCTAATGTTATTTTTTATATTTTCTTCTATTTCTATTGTTGAAATTTCCGTTTTTGTTCCTTCATATATGTTGTCTATAATAATTTTGGTGTCTTGTTCTATTTTTTCTTGTGTTACTATTCCTTGTAATACACTTTCGTCTAAGCCTGATTGTAATATGTAATTTTCGAATTCGTTTGTTATTTCTTCATCAATTTTTTCATAATAATTTGTTTCTGCTAATTTTTCTAATATGTATTCTTTATTAAAGATAGTAGAGTTTGCAAGATTAATAAATATTAGTAAAATTACTGTACTACATAAAATTAACATTAATAGAAATTGTATTATTTTTTTTACTATTTTCATAAATTCCTCCTATTGTACCAATTCCGCATACACAACGTAACGTTGTGTTGTATACCCTATGTTGTTAAATGGATAACATGTGTATACCATTAAAATTTCTTTTTCGTCTTGTACTGGTAATTTTTCTGTGTCGTTTTCATTTATTAATTGCATATCATATATTTTATATGTAAATTCTCCATAATCTGTAGTTACTTTTATTTCGTTTCCTATTTGGAGTTCTGAGAATCTTCTAAACATTTTCTTTGAGTTGTGACCCATGTAAATAATAGACCCTCCTTCTCCTGGAAAGTAACTTCCACTTGAGTGCCCTACTCCTTTTTTTAATATTTCTAAAGTGTCGCCATAGTATACTGGTAAACTTACATCTATTTTGGGTATTTCGATAGTTGCATATTCTGTTCCATATTCGGGGTAATTTTCTAGCCTGTTTTTTTCTGCATTTAGTTTTATTTCCCCTTGTTCACTTGTGTTTTCTATTTTTATTGCTACTTGATTTATTAGTTGAATGCTTTCTTCTATTGTTTGCCCTAAAAACATATAGATAGAAATTATAATTGCTAATATAATTAGTAAAGCAACTATTATATAATTAATAGTTGCTTTTAACATTTTTTTCATCAATTAAGCTCCAACTGTTGTCTTTCTTTTTCTTACAACTAATGCAATAGTTAGGGCAATTGCTACTACTGGAACAACAACTAAAACCATGTTTACAGTATTTCCTGTGTAAGCTAGTTTTGTACCACTAGAACTTAATGTAACAACTTCGATTAGTTTTCCGTCTTTATAAATTTCTACTTCTCCAGATTTGAAAACTAATGTTAAGCCTATTGTAGATGCAGCTTCTTGTGCAATAGTTTTTAATTTACTTTTTGCTTCTGCTGATAGTTCACTGTAATTTTTTGTTCCTTCTGCATCCATAACTGCTACTGCTTCATCAGCTTTTGCCATAAGAGCTTGAGCCTGTTCGTCTGTAACTGTGTTCTCTTCTAAGTATCTTTCTACTCTTACTTTATGGCTTGTTGTCATTCCATATGCAGATAGTTTTGCATATAAGTCATCTGATAATGTATTTGAAGTTGTAGCGTTTACAAATGGTGCTACTACCATTGCTAAAACCGCAATTAACATTACGCTTATTAATATTTTTTTCATTTAAAATCCTCCTTTTGTAAATCTAAAATTATTATACCATTTTACTTTTTCTTTTGCAATAGTTTTTTTTTCAATTTTTATTTTAATTTTTACATTTTAATTTTTATATATTACCTCATTTTAATTTTCCTTATTTAATGTTTTTCTTCCAATTGAGTCGTATATTATATTTGTTTTTTTCATTTCCTCTAAATTATAACAGTTTCTTCCATCAATTACAATTGGTTTTTTCATTAATTTTCCATATAATGTTATATCTAAGTTTTTTACAAAATCCCATTCTGTAAATATAAAGCATAAATCAGCATCTTTTAGTGTGTCTTCTATATTTTTGCAATATGTTATTTCATTTGGATATATTTTTTTGAAGTTCTTTTCTCCTACTGGGTCATATGCTTTTATATTTGCTCCGTCGTCTAATAAAATTGGAATGTTTGTAAGTGATGGTGCTTCTCGTAAGTCATCTGTATTTGGTTTAAATGTAAGACCTAGCACTGCAATATTAAGTCCTTCGAAACTTTCATAATATTTTCTTGCTTTTTTTATTAATTTTAATTTTTGGTTTTCGTTAACTTCTATTGCAGATTTTATTGTTTTTATTTCATAATCATTAAAGTTTGCAAGCCAACTTAGTGCTTTTGTATCTTTCGGGAAACATGATCCTCCATATCCTATTCCTGCTTGTAAAAATTTATTGCCTATTCTTGAATCCATTCCCATTCCTTTTGCAACGTCTTGTATATTAGCACCAACAATTTCACATAAATTTGCTATTTCGTTTATATATGATATTTTTAATGCTAAGAAATCGTTTGAGGCATATTTTATCATTTCAGCACTTTCTCTGTCTGTTATTACATATGGTTGTCCAAAACCATCATATACTTGTTTCATAATATTTTCCGCATGTTTATTTTGAGCACCTATAACAATTCTTTGTGCATGTAATGTATCTTTTACTGCTGTTCCTTGTGATAAAAATTCTGGGTTAGATACTATATCCACTTTTACTTTATTTTTCAAATTAGCTTTTATGAATTTTTCTATTTTTTTGTTAGTTCCTATTGGTACTGTTGATTTTACAACAATAACACAATCTTTCTCTATACTTTGTGCAATTTCTTTTGCTACTTCATATACATATTTTAAGTTTGCACTTCCGTCTTTCTTTTCTGGTGTTCCTACTCCTATAAATATTACGTCTGCATTTTTATATGCATCTTTTGCATTTAATGTATATTTTAATAATTTTGTATTTTTATGCATTAATTCTTCAAGCCCTGGTTCATATATTGGACTCTTTCCTGATTTTAATGTTTCAATTTTTTCCTTGTCTACGTCAACACATGTAACTGTATGTCCTATTTCTGATAAGCATACTGCTGTTACTAGTCCTACGTATCCTGTTCCTGCTACTACGATTTTCATTTCTTATTACCTCCATTTATTTTATTAACACACTTTAAGACACCGCTTTTCTTTTTGCATACATTTTATTTAATATCGGTATATATTGTATATTGTTTGATATAAATTTATAATTTAATAGACTATACACCATTGCACCAATTATAATTTGCACTATTATTATCAAGTATTTATTATCAAAAACATATTTAATTCCAATAATTATGACAGTCATTATCATTGCTGTTATCAAGAATTTTAATACATATCTAACATATTTTTTTATTTCTATTTCTTTTCTTACTACTATTGTTTGTACAAGCATAACTGTTAATTCTGCAAAAATTGTTCCTATTGATGCTCCTATAGCTTGAAATTTAGGTATTAAAATCATATTAATTATAAAATTCACAACAGCTCCTAGTATTACTGAAATAATATATATTTTATCCTTTTCTTTTGGAATTAAATATTGTGTCCTTATTACATTTGCCCAAGAAACAAATATAAGTGTTATTGCTAAAAATTGTATTACATTTCCAGTTGTAACAAATTCATTTCCTAAATATATTGGGATAAATTCAGGTGCCACAACAATTAATCCAAAACATATTGGAATTGATAAAAACATCATATATTCCATAGATTTATCAATATAAAATTTCACTTGTTTTTCTTCGCCCTTTGCTAACAAATTTGATATTCTCGGAAGCATAACTGTTCCAAGGGCTGTTATAATACTTGTAGGAATATTAATAATCCTTTCAGCATATTCATAATAAGCAACATTTTCAACATTCGTCATATTTCCCAACATTATTTTATCCATCAATTTATATATACTTACTGCAATTACCGGTATAAACAATATTAAGTTAGGTTTTACATGCTTTACTATATCTTTAAATCTTACTTTTACAAATTTAATTTCATTCTTTAAAAATGGCCATAAAGATATTTGACTTATTAGTGTTCCTCCAACCATTAAAAAAGTATATATAACCAAATCTTCCTTATTTTTTACAAATATAAAGATGCATATTGCAGATATTAACCTAATTATAATATTTCTTGTTATTGTTAATTTAAATTTCTCCAATCCATAAAAAAACCATGTTATATCAAAACATGTAGATATAAGAGAAATTGTTTGTATTAATGCAAATATATAATATTGATTATCAAATATAGTAATATAAATTATATACAGAATTATCATTAATATTGAAGTTATTAGTTGCATTGCATATATTGAGAAAAATTCTTTTGATAATTTTTCTTTATTATCTCTACATTTTGCTATTGTCCTATTCCCATAATTACTTAATCCTAGCATTGCGAATAAAACAAAATATTGGACAATTGAGTATGTATACGAATATATTCCATTTCCCTCGGCACCTATTACCCTTGAAACATATGGTGCTGTTATTAGAGGAAGAATTATTATTAATATTTGATAAACCGTACTATATATAAAATTACTTTTTATGCTACTTGCTTTTTCCATTTTTCTTCCTTTCTAATTCATTTAAATATTGCTTAGGAAATAGATATTTTAAAATTCCTAATATGGTTTTTTTATTAAATGGTTTCAATTTTATCATATTATTTAGCTCTTGCTTTGCTTCTTTTTTCATATTATTAAAAATGTATAGTGTTAATAACTGCTTCGAAAAATTATATTCTACATTTTTTACTTGTTTTTCTGTTATTTTATTGTAATATTTTCTGCACCATTCTCTATAATTATTCATTCCTATGATATTACTTTTTTTAGTTCCACTTATGCCATTAGCACTATCATGTTCATTAAAGATCACTAAATTTTCGGGAACTTTATATACTGTATATCCTAAAGCTATTATTTTGATCAATACAATTGAATCTTGTTTACATGGTGTATCCTCAAAATAGTCAATTTCTTCTAGAACTTTTTTTGGTACAAACCAAAAAGAAGTTGGAGCTATACATTCAATCATTTGTTGATAAATTAGACTTTCATTATAATTAATACTTTTTTCATTACAAAAAATTAATCCTACTTTTTCTCCTTTATGTTCATTATATAACTTATATTGTTTTTCAATTTTCTCCCTTTTATACTCATCGTCATCGTCTAAAAAAGCTATATAATTGCCTTTTGCTCTATAAATCCCTTCGTTTCTCGATAATGCTCCTCCAAGATTTTTAGAATTTTGTACATATATTATATTGGGATATTTTTTCATAACTTCTGCTGTTTTTTCCCTTTCTTCAGGAATATTAGCATTGTCATCTACGACTATAATTTCTATATTCTTATATGTTTGGTTTAACACACTTTTTATAGCTCTTTCTATTACATCCGATCTCTTGTATGTAGTTATAATAACTGTTATTAATTCTTGCATTTCTTTTTATTCCTTTCATCTTTTCTTGTTACAACACTATCCACCATATTCTTCATACTCTTTCCTATCATATATACCATTGTTGGCATATACATTATAATATATAGTATATGATTATAAAAATCGCTATAGCCGTTTTTTATGTCATGTTTTTTACAGCATTCTATATATAAAATTGTCCATTTTATTTTTCTACCGTATTGTTATTGAATACTTTATCCCTGAGTTCAGTGAGCATGCATATCCTTTTGGATTATTTTCTTTTACTTTTTTTGCATTACTAGTATATCCATCTTCCAAGTATTCCCCATAATACAACTTATCTCTGTTTATCATCATCTTGTACTTAGAATCTATAACGTCAAATACTACATTTTCATAAATAAATTTTTCGCCTTCAATTTTAGGAAATAAAAACTCCTTTAATATTTTAGTTTTATATAACCTTAAAGTATCACCTTTAAATCCAAGCTTTTGATATAATTCTAATCCACTCGCATATTCTATTCCTTTTGGCATTTCAGTTCCTATAGCTTTATTACTTTTAGGTATCCATCTATTCCCAATAATCCCACTTATATTCTCTTGATTTTCTATTTTTTGGGTTTCATTTTCTAATATTTCTATTGCATTTTTGCTTAAATAATCATCTGAATCTAGTATTAAGAAGAATTCTGTATCACAATTCTTTACAGCTGTATTATGTGCAATATGTTTTCCTTGATTTTCTTGTTTAATATAATTTATTTCTATTTTATTTTCTTTTTGCCATGTTTTCACTATTTCTTCGGTATTATCAGTAGAACCATCATCTATAATAAGCCATATAAAATTTTTATTTGTTTGCTCTAATAAACTTTCATAAGCCTGTCTTAAAATATATGCTCTATTATATGTTGGTGTAAATATTGTTATTTTTTTCATTCGCTTTACTCTCCTCTATATTATCATTTTCAGTATTTTCATCTTTACTATACGCTATGCAAGATAAAATCACAAAGAACATATACACGTCTGACCATATTAAATTTGTTTCATAGTAGCTAATAACTAACATTCCTATTATACCTGCAATGGCAATTCTATTTCCCTTATTTTTTGATTTTTCTTGCATTTTCCAAATAAATCTAACAAATAGTGGTAAAAATACAGCAAAATTTAATACTCCATATATCATATAAATAGCTAATAAAGAATTATGAACATTTAATGACGTACTTGTACTATTAGTTCTAAAATTTGACCCAATTCCATATAATTCTTTTCCTTCAAATTCATCCATCATTCTACTCCATATTATTTGTCGTCCAGAATAAAAATTTTTATCCTTAGTTCCAAAATTTATTTCTACATTATTTTTCCACATCCCTACATATATGTACGGAAAAAGAATAGCTCCTATTATTAGTATTAAGCTTATACTTCTAAAAACCTTTTTATTTGTTATAAAAAATGGAAAAATCATAATTAAAAAAAACGTTACTACCCCCATTAGAGAAGCCCTTGAAAGTGAAAGGTATATTGTTGTAATGTTAGCAACAACCATTATTAGCGTTATAGTTTTCATTATTAAGGTTTTTCTTTCCATATTTTCATATAATATAAATATAAATACAATCATAATAAAACCTATATAACCTATACTATTAGTATTATAATTTGATTTTCCCGCAAGCAAAAACAACAAATTCCCTATAAATACTATGGTAGCACTACTCAAAATAAACCTCTTATGAATGTTAATTTTATTGGCATATAAAAACATAATATATAAATTCATAATAGTTGTTAAACTACCAAATCCTGTGTTATTAATCAAAGCTCCTGCTATTGAATTTATTATCATTACACCCACAAAAAACAAAAGTTTTGAATCATATTTTTTTACATTTATAATAAATAATAGTATTCCTACTCCAAAGTTAACTAATATACTATAACTTCCAATTATATTTGATATACTAGGAATAGTACATATTACTGTTCCATACATAACATATAACAATAATAATAATTCTTGAACATTATATTTTTTTCCATTCATTCTACTATTCTTCACTTTCTAATAATTTATTTTTTAATTTTCTAGCTTCCTCTTTCCATGTGTATTTTTCTATGTTAGATATATATTTATTTCTATTTTTCCTATTAATTATTTTTTCTATCTTATTACTAATTTCATCAATTTCCTTATTATTCTTTATTATATTATTTTCTTCAATACAATCAATAATAGATAATGCCCCTATATCTTTGCTTATTAATATTTCGCACCCCATTGATATTGCTTCTATAATTGCTAATCCAAAGGTTTCAAAGTAACTATTTTGTATATATAAATCTGATTTTTTCATTTTACCTAGCACTTCTCTATGAGATAAATAACTATGATACTCTACAAAGTTATATTCTTTTATTTTGTCTCCGTCTAACCCCATTTCTCCTATCACTATATATTTAATTTTATAATTATTTAATTTTTCAATCGCTTTACATACATCTAAGTTGTTCTTATTTTTCTTTCCTCCTCCTGTAGACATTACCGTAAAAAAGTCATTTTTATTTTTCTGTTCCACTACTACAGATTCAATGCTTTCTATTCCATTATTAACAAAATCAAATTTACTTACAATATCTTTTCTTTGTTTTTTCATGTATTCACAAAATTTTTCTGAAACACAAATAATTTTATCTGCAATCAACAACATTTCATCTTCACAAGTTCTTAATATTCTTTTTTCTTTCGGGATTTCATTTAGTTCATATTCCACTTTATTATATCCATGCATTAAATACACTACTTTTTTATTCATCTTTTTAACAATTTTAGAAGCACTCATATGAAATTTCGACAATCCAGAAATTAATAAAACCCTACATTTTACAATATTAAATAAAAAGTGTATGAGCCTTATTAATTTATTGTTAGTTTTGCATATAAAACATTTTCCTTTCATATATGGGTAATAACTTTTATTAACTATTGCCGGACCCGTATCTGAACAAAAGTCTCCCATATAATATACCTTTTTCTTTAATCTCTTTTTATATTTTTTTACACCTTCAAACATATATATTATAGCTTTATTCATTGGTAATTCATTACTATATAACCATCTTTTTCTTAGTGCAAATTGTAAAATCAGAATTGGATATAATCTTTTTGATATTTCAAAATATACTGCGCCTTTTACATTAAAATTATATTCATTATGTCCTTTAAACCATGTTGACTCATTATCTTGTATTGTCGCTATTTTATTGGGTATATAATATATTTTTAAACCTTTTTTTATGCATTGTGCTAAAAATATATTTTCTTCTCCCATATATAATTCTGCACCAGCTCCAAATCTTTCATTAAATTCTATTTTATTATCTATTATCGATTTTCTTTTAAATGTGATCTGTACAGATCTTATTTTCATACTTTTTATTAAATCTATTTTTTCTTCTTTTCCCACCGCTTTTTTTCTTTTCAAATCAACATTATCTACATAAAAAGCAATTATATCTGCATCTGGATATTTTTTATACCCCTCTACTATAATTTCTTCATAATTATTTTCATATTGCAAGTCATCATCAGCTATAACGCAAATATCGGAACTACTTTTTTCTATAGCCTTGTTTCTACTTTTACTGAGCCCTTTTTCTTTATATGAAAATAATCTATTACTACCTTCTGTTATGTCATCTAGCAAAATTTCATTAGTTTGATTGATTACTAGTGAATTTTTTACTTTTAAATTTTCTATTAATTCATTATGTTCCTTCAGATTCATTGTAGCTATTAATACTTCTATTTTCATTTTCCCTCCAATAATCTATCGTAAATGTTATATTTTATATTATTAATCCTATTATACTACTTGAAATTCTATAATTAATTGGTAAAATATATATCATTCCTAAATATTTTATAATATTAAATTCTTTTTTTAATATCGTTCTATTGTATTTATTTTTTTTATAATTTATTCTTTTTAATTCATTAGCATATTTATTAAATTTGTCTTTTTGTTTTGTTTTTGCTGATACTGCTATAGCTTGTATTAAAACATATATCTTTCTATACTCAAAATATTCCTTTAACTCTTTTTTATATTTAGTTTCCTTCAATAATTCAATTTGTTTTTCACAACTTTTTACCGATATTTCAAAATTATTCATATTATAATTTGTACTCATTGAAGAATGTCCTACTCGATAATTATATAAAATATCCTCTATACTCACTATTTTCCCTGCTGATAATATTAAATATATAAAAACACCATCACCATTTTTTTCAAAAAATTTAAAATTAGTTTCTTTTATTAATTTATTTGATACTATTTTATTCCAAGGTTGCGTGTTTCTATTTAAAAATTCTCCTGTTATTTCTCCCTTATACGGATTATACCATTTCTTCTTTTTAATTTTATTATTAGGATAAAATTGATAATCACAAATTACTATATCAGCATCTACTTCTTTCGCTTTTTTATACATTTTTTCATACATATCTTTCTCAACAAAATCATCTGCATCAACAAATCCTATATATTCTCCAGTTGCATTTTTTAACCCTGTGTTTCTTGCTCCTCCTAATCCTTGATTATCCTGTGTAATCACTTTTATATTTGGATATTGATGTTTGTATTTATTTAAAATATTTATAGAATTATCACTTGAACCATCATTTACAAAAATTAATTCTATTTCTTTTAACGTTTGATTTACTAAAGATTTTATACAATCTTCTAAATATTCTTCCATATTATATACAGGAACACATACTGAAACTTTTATATTATTTTTCATACTCTCCTCCTTACTGCATTAAAACAATACCAACAAAAATTATATAGAGATGGGAAAAGTGGTAACTTTTCTACATTTCTATATAAATTCCAAGTCCTTTTTAAGGCAGTTATTTTATTTGAAGAAAGAGTTGCATTACTTCTTCTATATAAAGACAAATTCTCTGTCAGCCCATATGCATAAACACCAGTTTTCAAAACCTTCCACCAAGTAGCTGTATCTTGGCCTCTACGTACATTTGGCATACTGATTAAATCTTTTCCTAATTTATCCACATTAAAAATAACCGTTGAGGTCCATATAGTAGTATTTTTCAAGGCTTGTTTATAATTTATTTTTTCTGGTACATTTACTATTTTTCCATTTCCTTTTCCATTTTCATCTGCAAATTCATAACTAGTAAATGTGAATTCATAGTCATTTTCCTCCATAAATTTTATTTGCTTTTCTAATTTATCTTTTTTCCATAAGTCGTCAGAATCTATGAATGCTATATATTTGCCCTTTGCTTCTTTTATTCCTGTATTTCTTGAGATTGCTGCTCCAGAATTTTTTTCTAATCTTATTAGTTTTATTCTACTATCTTTATTTTTTTGTTCATTAATAATTTTTTCGCTATTATCTGTTGAACAGTCATTTACTAGTAACAATTCCCAATTTTCATATGTTTGTTGCTTTATTGAATTTATTGTTTCTTTTATAAATTTTTCACTATTATATACTGGCACTACAATACTTACTAATTCTTTTTCCATTTTGTTCCCCTATACTACTTCTTTATATATATGTATTTCCTGAATTGTAACAGATTGGGTTTGCATTTTTAACTCTTTTATTTCTTCTTTAATACCCTGCTCTGAAATTTCAGCATTAGTTTTTTGAAATACTGTTTTTATTGTTTCAAAAATTAATTTTATATCTTGAATTATTCCCATATTATCTACATATTGTAAATCATAATCAATTTTTTTGAATATGTTTATTCCATTTCTTCCTTTTACTTGAGCTAGTCCAGAAATTCCTGGCAAAACATTGGCACGTCTTTTTTGTTCTTCTGTAAACCATACGTAATATTCTGGTATCCATGGTCTTGGTCCTATAAAACTCATTTCGCCTTTTATTATATTAAATATTTGTGGTAATTCATCTAAGCTTGTCTTTCGAATAAATTTGCCAACTTTTGTTACCATTTCATTATGAGATAAATTACTATTTAATTCTTTTCTTTGAGTTTTCATTGATCTAAATTTATATACATTGAATTCTTTTAAATCTTTTCCCATTCTTTTTGATTTATAAATTACAGGTCCTTTATCTTCTATTTTTATGCAAATCGCAATGATAATCATTGGGATAGCCAAAATTGCTAATAATACAACTGCTAAAATAAAATCGATAATCCTCTTAAATTTAACATACATTATATCTTTCTCCTTTTTCATATGTTCCCTATTATTATAATATTTTTTACGTGGTTTTTCAACAAATTTTCTCTATCAGATTTTTACATATTTACCAAAAAACTCTCATTTCGCTATTTTTCTAATTTTATCATTATCAATTTCTATTTTCAAGTTTTTTGTAATCTTTTATTTTATTTTTTAGTTTTCTTTTTCTTCTCCTATGAAATACTGCCATAACTGCAAACTTCCTTTCTCTTGTTTCAATATTAAGTTCTCCGTTGTATTTATCAACAATATTTTCTATAATCTTCATTCCATGTCCATGATTTACATTGTCTTTCTTTTTAGTTTTAAAATTTCCATACTGGTCTTTTTCTATATAGTTGTTATATTCATTTACACATTTAATAACAACATAATCTAATTTTTTATAAATATTTATTTTTATATTTTTATTTAATACTTCTTTACTTGCTTCTATGCTATTATCTAGCAAATTTGTAAGCAAATTGCATAAGTCAATATCTTCCATATCAAATTCAATAGACTCGTCTACATTCACTTCAATTTTTATATTCTTGCTCTCTGCTTCAGCTACTTTTATAGCTAATATTGTATTTAAAATTAAATTATTACAATATTTTGTTTGTGGAATTTGATTTAAATTTTCACTTATCTTATCTAGGATTTTAATGGCTTCTTCTTTATCTTGTTTGAATATAATATAAGCTACTTGTAGTTGGTTGTTTAAATCATGTTTTAAATTTATTAAATTTTCATTACTTTTTTTAATTAGAAAACTGTAATAATGTAATTGTTTTTTTAAGTCCTTTTCTTTTCTATATTTTCTTAGCAATTTCATATTACTTCTCCTAAATATTGAATAAATAAATCTTTAGTTTCTTTATATTTCAATTGACTTATTGGTACTCGTTCTCCTGTGCTTAATACAAATTCATGTGAACTCAATTCGCTTACTTTATCTAGATTTATAATATAACTCTGGTGACATCTAATAAATTGTTTTGGTAATATTTCTTCTAATTCATTAAGTTTTGCATATATTTTTCTTATTAAATCATTTTCATGGATTATTGCTACTCTCTTGTTACTTTCGATATATTTTATGTTGTTTACTTTTATATTGAATATTTTCCCTTTTACTGAAAAAGTTTTTATTCCTTCTCCTTTTTTGCTTTCTTTTAATGCTTTTGTAATTGCTTCCTTAAATTTATCTTTTCTCAATGGTTTTAATAACAAATATTTCTTCATCATCACAAATGACAATTTTAAGCATTAAAAATACTCCCCTTTGTTATTAATGTTTCCTCTTAATTTTAACATATTTGGGGAGTATTTGTTTTATTAAAATTTACATTTTACAACTTATTTGTTACATTTTGGAACTTTTTGTTGTTTCTTGTTGTTATTCACCTTTATGTTCTCATATATTTTTATGCCTAACATAACTATAAAAACACCTAATAGTGCACCCATGCTATCTAACATAATGTCTGTTAACAATGGTCCTCTTCCGAGGTGTAAAGCATTGGTGTATTTCATCAGATGATGCATAAATTACACTAACAATTAAACTTATAGAAAGCCTATCAAACTCTTTTAGCTTATATGTAGACATAAGTGACATTAATAAAATTCCGCACAACTGTGTAAATAGAAAAGTGTGCTATTTTACGTATTATACTTTCTATTCTATCTACTATTTTTGATTTCTCTTGTTCGCTTTTTTCTTGTATAGATTTTATTTGGTTTGTTATTGTTTTTGTAATCCCTTGGCTCAAACCTCCAGATTGTTCATTATCTTGGCTAGAAAAACCAAATATAATTGAAAATGTTGCAAACAGTAATATTATTAAAAATACTCTTACTATATTCTTTTTCATTTTATCATTTTGCCTCTCAACCTAATCTTTTTTCATTAAACTTCATCTGGTGTATTTAAAATCATTATATATAATAAATATAATTTACAAAAAAATGGGAGATTAATTTCCAATTTTTTTACATTTTGTTTGGCATTTCCATTCCAAGTAACTCAGCTCCAGTTTTTAGCACTTGTCCAACTGCTGAACATAAATAAACTCTTGCATCTTGTATTTCTTTATCTTCTAAAATAATTTTATTTTCGTTATAAAAAGCACTAAAGGCTTTGCTTAAATCTATTAGATATCTTGATAATATAGATGGTTCTTCTTTATTTGTTACTTGTACTAATGTTTCTTCAAAATTATATATTAATTTTAATATATTTTGTGAATATTCATCTACTAGATAATCCACATTAATATCTTCCACTTTTGGCAAATATCCTGCTTTTTGAAGTACACTTTTTGTTCTTACATATGTATATTGAATATATGGTCCTGTTTCTCCTTGGAAGTTTAATGCTGTGTCCCAATCAAATATTTCGTCTTTGATTCTACTGTTAGCTAAATCATTAAATATTACTGCACCTATTCCTACTTTTTTTGCCACATCATCTTTATCTTCAAGTTCAGGATTTTTTTGTTCTATAATCTCTTTTGCTCTTTGAATTGCTTCATTTAGCAAATCTTCTAATTTTATCATATTACCTGCTCTTGTTGACATTCTTCCAGATGGTAACAATACCATACCAAAAGCTACATGTTCTAATCCATCTGTATATTTTTTGTCTATTCCTAATAATTTTGCTACTTCAAATACTTGTTTAAAGTGCAAAGTTTGTTCATATGAAACTACATATAATGCTTTATCAAAATCATATGTTCTTGCTCTATATAAAATAGCTGCTAAATCTCTTGTTGCATATGTTGTTGAACCATTTGATTTTTTTATTATACAAGGTGTATCAATTCCACTGTCTTCTAAATTAATAACTTCCGCACCTTGAGATTCTTTTAATTCCCCTGTTTTTTGCAACATTTCTATTACTTCTGGCATTTTATCGGAATAAAATGCTTCTCCATTCCAAGAATCAAATTTACTTCCTAACAAATCATAAACTTTTTTACATTCTTGTAAACTTAAATCTTTGAATTTTTCCCATATCTTTGTACAATATTCGTCTTTTTCTTCTAGTAATTTAAAATTATATCTACATTGTTCTAATACACTTTCATCTTGCTTGCATAATTCATTAATTCTTATATAAATTTTGGCTAATTCTCCTATTGGGTCTTTATCTATATCATATTCATTTCCCCATAGTTTGTATCCTTCTATTAATTTTCCAAATTGTGTTCCATAATCTCCTAAATGATTTATTCCTATGACGTTATATCCAAGCATTTTATATATATTATATAATGCTGCACCTATGACCGTTGAACGTAAATGTCCAATGTGAAATGGTTTTGCAATATTTGGAGCTGAATAATCAATTACAATGTTCTTACCTTTTCCTATATCTGATTTACCAAACTCTTCATTTACTGCTTTTATTACTTCTTTTGCTAGTAATTTTTTATTTATATAAAAATTTAAATATCCGCCTACAACTTCTACTTTATCTATTATATTTTCATCTAATATTAACTTTTCCCTAATTTCATTAGCAATAACAGGTGGAGCTTTTTTTAATTCTTTTGCTAGGCGAAAACATGGAAATGCATAGTCTCCATTGTTTTTGTCTTTTGGTATTTCTACATATGTTTCTAGTTCTTGTTTACTTATGTTCGTTGCTTTTGAAATTTGTTTTGCTATTTCTTCTTTAAAATTTATCATTTTTCCTAGTATGATTATTAATAACTTAAATAACCATACTCTCCTTTCTTTATATTTTATTTGGTTTTTATAAATTTAATATTGCCCTTGCAAATTCTGTTAAATCTTGTAAGTGATTTTCTATTACATCTTTCAAAATTTCCTCGTCAATTTGTTTATAATCATGTATTGCAATATTTCTAAAACCAATCATATTTTTCATTTTTTTGCAAGTATCGCTAGAAATTAAATTGTTCTGTTCTAATAACTCAAATGCTTCTTTTTTTGTTTGTGGTGTTCCCAATTTTCTTGTAGAAACAATGTACATTGCAATATCTGTTGTTACTTCACATGCTCTTTGCAAATTAAGAACAATCGAATCCATTCTTCTATAATCTTCTAAATTCTCTGGATTATCTTCGTATTCTTCATATATTCTTTTAATACATCTTTCAATGCTGTCAAATTTATTTATAATAACTGATTTATTTTCCATTTTCGTCTCCTTTCTTCATTCGGTCTATAATTAACTTTCTACTCTCATTTAATTCTAAATATTCTCTATACATATCCAACTTATATAATTCAAATTTAAATTCATTCTCACTATAAATTGTTTTTCCACTCATTAATATTTCATACCTAAAGCCATCTCCAATTTCGTCTAAATTTATCAAATCCACTTCAATATTAATTATATCTGCTAATTCTTGTGCCAAATAGAATTGCTCTTTTTTGGTTAAGACATTTTTTGGTTTTATTGCAATATCAATATCGCTATCTTTATTTTGAGTTCCTCTTGCGTAACTTCCAAACAGTACAATTGCTTCACATTCTAACTTGTCCAAAATCTCTTTTTTTATTTTTTCTAGTATATCTTCCATAATTGGTTTCTTTCCTTTCTAAGGCACAAATTCAGTTGGAAAAGAATTAAATTTTTCAACATTCTCTTCCTTTTTCATTTTCTATATAATTCCAAGAATCCCTGCACATATCTTCTAAAGTTTTTGTAGCTTCCCAGACCAATTCTTCTCTTGCTTTTTTAGGATCTGCATAACAAGTAGCAATATCTCCATCTCTTCTTGGTGCTATTTTATATGGGACTTTCTTGCCTGTTGATTTTTCAAATGCTTTTACCATATCTAATACACTATAACCTTTACCAGTTCCTAAATTATATATGAATAATCCTTTTCCTTCTTTTTCTAATTTTTCTAGTGCTTTTATATGTCCTTTAGCCAAATCTACTACATGAATATAATCTCTTACCCCTGTTCCATCTGGAGTTTCATAATCGTTACCAAATACTGATAATTCTTTTAATTGCCCATTTGCTACTCTTACGATATATGGCATTAAATTATTTGGTATTCCTTGTGGCTCTTCTCCTATTAATCCACTTTCGTGTGCTCCTACTGGATTAAAGTATCTTAATATACAAATATCCCATGTGTTATCTGATTTATATATATCTTTTAATATTTGTTCTATAAATAATTTTGTAGTACCATATGGATTTGTTGTTCCTCCTGTTGCACATTCTTCTGTTATTGGTATTTGTTTTGGTTCTCCATATACTGTTGCTGATGAACTAAATATGAATTTTTTTACTCCATATTTTTTCATTACATCTAGTAATATTAAACAACCAGAAATATTATTTGTATAATATTCTATTGGTTTTTGTACTGATTCTCCTACTGCTTTATATCCTGCGAAATTTAATACTGCTTCTATTTCGTTTTCTTTAAATACTTTTTCTAATTTTTCTTTGTCTGAATAATCCATTTCGTAAAATTTAAATTCTTTTTTAGTTATTTTTTTTATAGCTTTTAATACTTCTGGCTTGCTATTTGAAAAGTTATCTATTATTATTATTTCTTTTCCTTTATTTAATAATTCAACTGCTGTGTGGCTTCCTATGAATCCTGCCCCACCTGGTAATAATATTGCCATGATTATTCATCCTTTCTTTCATTTATTTTTTATCTCTTATAAATGTATTAAAAATGAATACCCAAATTAGGTATCTCTTACTTCATACCCCATATTTCTTATTTTTTCTCTTATTGCGTCTGCTTTTTCCCAATCTTTATTTTGTCTTGCTATTTTTCTTTCTTCCATTAAATCTAATACTTCTTGCGGAATTTCTTGTTCTTCTTTTTGAATTTGTTCATCAATTTTTAGTCCTAATACTGTATCAAATTTTAATAACAACTGTGCTAATTTAGGTGATTTTTTTTCATATCTCACA
Organism: uncultured Clostridium sp.; assembly: GCA_946497905.1. GTDB lineage: Bacteria > Bacillota > Clostridia > TANB77 > CAG-508 > CAG-269. Next base: position 4,088 of record CAMMMI010000009.1, on the reverse strand, counting down.
ACTTCCCAAACAATTCCCATTGCTAATGGCATATTTAAATCATCATTTATTGCTTCATGGAATTTGTTTTCAAATTCTTGTATTTTTTCTTCTGAAATATCGTCTTTCCCGTTTTTATGATTTTGATATCCTTGTTTTAATCTTTCTAGTGATTTTGATGTTGCTTCTATTCCATCCCATGTGAAGTTTAATTTATTTCTATAATGTCCTGAATATGTAAATAATTTATATACTAATGGATCATATCCTTTGTTTATTATATCTTTTAATAGATATACATTTCCTAAGCTTTTTGACATTTTTCCACCATCAATTAACAAATATTCTCCATGTAACCAGTAATTTGCAGGAACTTTTCCACATGCTCCTTTGCTTTGTGCTATTTCGTTTTCATGATGTGTTGGTATTAAGTCTATTCCTCCTGTATGTATATCAAATTGTTCTCCTAAATATTTTTTTCCCATTGCTGAACATTCTATATGCCATCCTGGATAACATTTTCCCCAAGGGCTATCCCATTTCATTAAATGATTTTCTGGTGCTTTTATCCATAATGCAAAATCATACGGATTTTTCTTTTCTACATCAACTTCTACTCTTGCTCCTGCTTTTTGTTCTTCTAAGTTTAAATTTGAAAGTATTGGGTATTTGTCTAGTTTTGATATATCAAAGTATATAGCTGTTGATGTTTCATATGCATACCCATTATCTACTAATTTTTGCACATATTCTATCATTTCTTGTATATGTTCTGTTGCTCTACATACTACTTCTGGAGTTTCTATATTTAATTCTTCTAGATCTTTGAAAAATAGGTCTGTATAATAATTAGCTATTTCTAATGGCGTTTTGTGTTCTTCTCTGGCTGATTTTATCATTTTGTCTTCTCCCTCATCTCCATCAGAAACTAAATGTCCCACATCTGTTATATTCATAACATGTTTTATTTTATATCCATTATATTTCAAGACTCTTCTTAAAACGTCTTGAAATATATTGGTTCTCATATTTCCTATTGTTGCATCTTTATATACTGTAGGTCCACATGAATATATTTTTATTTCTTTTGTATCAATAGGCTTAAATTTCTCTTTTTTTCTTGTTAATGTATTATAAAAATATATATCCATTAGCAACTCCTTTCTTAATCTTCACCTGCACTATTTGTATCATTTGTGGTATTGCCTCCTGGTGTTTGATTTACATTATTTGTAGAATTTGTACCTGATGTTCCATTTGATGAATTTGATGTATTTGTTGTATTTCCTGTATTTGTTGTATTATTTGTATTTGTTGTATTTACTGGTGGTGGTTCTACTGCTTTTGGTGATGTATGTAATGGGCATACTTCATTTATTTTTGTTCCACCTGTTGTAGAACTTCTTCCTACTGGTGTCCATAATTTTAATTGTTCTTTAGGAATTACAGCACCATAATAGTTTGTAGTAACTGTACAATATTGTGAACAATATTGTGTTGCAACTTTTCCTGATTCTGAGCATATTTGCTGACTTCCATGTCCTTGGCATTGTTCTAATGTATTATTTGAAGCAAACATTTCTGTGTATTTATTGCTACATCCTGTTGTTGCTAAACATCCTGTTGTTCTACATACTGTTTGTTCTACTATTCCACTTGGTTTTACAAAGGTTGCGTTTTCTAAATTTTTGTGGATATCAGTCATAACTGCATCCCATATCTGCCCTGCTGGATTTTGAGTAAATCCTCTTACTTCTTCGTTTGTGTCATACCCAAACCATGTTGCTGCTGCATAATATGGTGTAAACCCACAAAGCCATCTATCATAACTATCATCTGTAGTTCCTGTTTTTGCTGCAACATCCATTCCTGGAATTGCACAGTATTTAGCTGTTCCATTACTTGCTACTACTGGTTCTTGAGTAATTGATTTTGTTAAATATGCTGTTTGTTCTGAAAATACTCTTGTTTGCTCTTGTTTTGCAGTTAATACTGTATTTCCACTTGTATCTACAACTTTAGTATAGAATGTTGGCGTTATATATACTCCATTATTTGCTATTGTTCCATATGCTGCTGCCATTTCTAGTGGACTTGAACCATTACTACTACCACCTATTGCTAATGATAAAACATTATCTTGCTCTTTATTTAAAGATGTCATTCCCATCTTATTTAAGTATTCAATTGATTTAGATGGTGTTAATTCTTTCATTATTTTTAGTGCTGGAACATTATGTGATACTGCAATAAATTGTCTAATATTTATAAGTCCATCATAATCTTCCCCTTCGTTTTTAGGTTCATAATTTCCACCGAAGTTTGTTTTTACATCATCATATACTGTTGCTGGTGTAATTATTCCTTCTTCTAGTGCTGGTGCGACATCTGCTATTGGTTTTATAGCTGATCCTTGTTGCCTTCTCATATGTGTAGCTCTATTCCATCCTGCTCCATCTTTTTCTCCAAGTCCTCCTGCAACTCCTACTACATATCCTGTTTTATAATCTATTATCGCCATTCCTGATTGTGTATGTGCATTTACTAGGCTTCCACTTTGATCTTTATCTCTACCAGATTTAATGTATTTTTCATTTTTATATTCTTCTTCTAATCGTGCTTGTATATTTACATCCACTGTTGAATAAATTGTTAATCCACTACTATAAACATAATTTTCTGCAAGCTGTCTAGATATTTGTTTTTCTTCCATTACTTGTTCTATTACTTGTTCTATTACTGCGTCTGTATGGTATGAATAATTACTTCCTGTAGATATTGTTCCTTTTGAAAATTTTAAACCTGCGTCAACTTCTGCAATCGCTGTATCATATTCTTCTTGAGTATTTATATACCCTAATTCTTTCATTTTATTTAAAACTGTTTTTGTTTTATTTTTTATTTTTTCAGTATTATCAGTTGATGTATCAAATGGACTGTATGACATTGGAGAACTATTTATACCAGCCATATATGCACATTCTGCTAGACTTAAATCTTTAGCACTTTTGTTAAAATAATATTCTGCTCCAAGCTCAACTCCATGTAGGTTTCCTTCTCCACCAACAAATAATATATTTAAATATAGTTCTAGAATTTGTTCTTTTGATATCATTCTTTCTACTTGATATGCTTTTGCCCATTCTTTTACTTTTCTTAGTATTCCTGCTAATCCTGATGCTTCGTCATCTTTTGTTATATTTTTTACTAATTGTTGAGTAATTGTACTTCCTCCATAGCTTGAACTACCTTTGAATACAGTATTTAATATCGCTCCTGCTGTTCTTTTAAAATCAACTCCACTATGGTCATAAAATCTTTCGTCTTCTATTGCAACATATGCTTTTGGCAAATATTCTGCCATATCTTCAATAGATATTATTTTACGTTTTTCATCACCACTTAAATTAGCAATTACTCCACCATTTTGATCTACTATTACTGAATTTGATACACCTATTTGAAGTTCTTCTTTTGTTATCTCAAAATCATCTCCAAATAGTCCAAAAAACATTCCTGCTACAATTCCTGCCCCTATTACACACATTAATAAAAATAATATTATCATTATCTTTATAAATATCATTAATTTAGGATGTTTATCAGAAAATTTTTGTTTTCCATTCTTTTTCCTTTTTTGGCTTGCTTTTGGTGGAACTTTTTTATTTGTTGTATTGTTTCCACTTAATGCTTTGGGTTTTCTATCTTCGTCATCTATATTTGAAACTCTACGTCTTTTGGTTGGTTTTGCACTTTTAGTCCTTTTTTTATTACTACTTCCTTTTCTATTTCTTTCATTACTACTATAACTTGGCATTTTATGTACCTCCTTGCCAATTTTTTAACACCCTTATTATATTATATTTTCACAAAAAAGAAAAGAGTTTAATATAATTTTAATAAATTATACATTTTTAAATGTTCTTCCACTTAGTTCAAACTAGAAATTCTTATATTGTAGTATTCTTTCCAAATAAATCTACAATTCTTACTTTGTCTCTTTCTATTTTTCTCATAATATTTTCCATAGGTTGCTTTTTGTAAATATTTGCTTCATATATGTCTTTTTTATTATAAATCCCTCTCATTAAGAGTGTCAACATCACCCT
>CAMMMI010000008.1 GCA_946497905.1 uncultured Clostridium sp. | reverse complement strand
AATACACAGTAGTAGCAGTAAATGACAAAATACATGTAGAAAATATAAAATAGAATAAACCTAATAGAAATACTTAAAATAGAAATAGTTATAAACTAAAAATTTATAGATATTTTTTAATTATAAAAAATACAATAAAAATTATTTAACAATTAAGGATAGAATAAGCTATGTTAATAATAACATACATAAAAAACAAAAGAAAGGGGTAGTATATGAAAAAAATACAAAAAGAGGAAAGAGGGATAACACTAATAGCACTAGTAATAACGATTATATTCTCTTATGACGAAAAATTAAAATGTGGTAATAGCAAAGGTTTCCTCCTAGCAACAATTTAGAAATTATAAAATTTTCACATATTTAAAAGATGAATTGTAAAAAATAATAATACAACTTCATCTTTTTTGAATTTATAATGAAAAAATTAAAAATAAATGCTATAATAGTTTTGGCAACAGCTGTTGCCAAATTAGAAAACAACAGGAGGTCATTAGATGATAGTATCACAAGAAAATTCAATATTGACATTGAAATATATGACTGAAGAAAAAGAAAATCAGTTTTTTGATAGAAAAAGTGCAAGAAAACCTGTAAAAGAATTGGCAAATTTTGTAGCAAGTTTTGCAAATGCTAGTGGTGGAACTTTAGTAATTGGTATTGCTGATGATGGGAAAATAGAAGGATTTGAGGATTACCCAAACAAATATAATGATTTTTTAAAAGTAACAAGTATAGATTATTTAAAAACAATACCAAATTATAAAAATGAAACATTAGAAGTTGTCAATTATAAAGGAAATAAAGATAAAATATTATTAATACATGTGCAACCAAGTACAGACATTTTAATTAGAAATGTAAAAGATGAAGTATATTTAAGACAAGGAGATTCAAGTAATAAACTTTCATCAGAACAAATAAGAATATTAGAATATGACAGAAGGGAAGTATCGTTTGAAGAAGAAATAAATACTCGTTCTAATGTAAATAATATAGATATGGAAATGGTAGAAATCTATAAAAAAGCAATAGGAGCAGAAAATAAAGATTCATTAGAAGTATTAAGAGCTAGAAATTTTTTAGTAAAAAAAGATGGAGAAGAACATTTAACGAATAGTGGAATATTATTATTTGCAGAAGATCCATCTATATTTTTTCCAACAGCTAGAGTTAGAGTAGTAAAATTTGATGGAACTGAAATGCACACAGGAGCAGAATTGAATATTGTTAAAGATAAAACATTTGCATTGCCACTATATAAGGTAATAAAAGAAACTCAAGCCTTTGTAGATACGCAGTTAAGGGAATTTAATCATTTAGGAAATAATGGAGAGTTTGTAACAGTTCCAGAATATCCGAAATTTGCTTGGGAAGAACGGAATCACAAATGCCGTATGCCATCGTAATTATGCTATATCAGGAGAACATACAAAAATTTTTATTTTTGATGATAGAATGGAGATTGTAAGTCCTGGAAAATTACCAAGTATAATTACAATAGATAATATGAAAAATGAAAGATATGCTAGAAATCCACAAATATCAAGAGTATTAACAGAGTTAGGATTAGTAAAAGAACTAAATGAAGGGGTAGCAAGAATTTATAAAGAGATGTCAGAGTTCTTTTTAGATGAGCCAGAGTATACAGAGCCTAATGGTATGCTAGTAAAATTAGTTCTAAAAAATAATATTGTTATGAGAAACAAAAGAAAAAATGAAAAATTATTAAAAGAAGATGATATAAGAAATAATTGGGAAGAACTAAATGTATTAGAACAAAAGGTTTTACAATACATATATGATAAAGGAGAAGTTACGAATAAAGAAATATGTGAATATATAGACAGAACTAGAAGAACAACGATAAGAATATTGAACAGATTAGAAGAAAAAAATCTTATAGAATGGATAGGAACTGCGGTATCAGATCCTAAAAAAGTTTATACAGTAAAACAAAAAAATAAAAAAATGTCACAGTAGTGTCACAGCAATGTCACAGTTTGTGTCACAGTAAAATCGTTTTAGATAAAAATTTCTAAAGCGATTTTTTTGTAAAATGAAAACCTAAAAAATATAAAGATATTTTTTAGGCAAAGGGGTGTGGGGAAAAATAAATTTTTCCCTGCCACACATAACACTTTTAGCGATAGCGTTAAAAGTGTTTACTGCACATTTAAAAAAAGTACTTTTAAGCGAGTTCAAAGAAGAAATTTTATTCGTGTGAATATATGCGAGCAAGGAGGTTAAATATGAGTTATGCAATAATAAGAAATGCAAAATACAAAAGAGAAAATTTAATGGCAGTATATCGCCATGATGAAAGAAAGAACAAACATTATTCAAATAAAGATATAGATAGGACAAAATCACATTTAAACTATTCATTAAAAGAGCCAGAATTTAATTATGTGAAAGAATTTGATAAAATTTTAAAAAAATATGATTTGAAAGGACAAATAAAAACAGTAAGCAATATAGCTTGTGAATATATGATTACATCAGATAATGACTTTTTCAAAAGAATAGGAGAAGAAGAAACGAAAAGATATTTTGCTACTGCATATAAATTTGTATGTGAATATAAAGATTTAGGCGAAAAGTATATTCTATCTGCAAAAGTGCATTATGATGAGAAATCGCCTTATTTGCACTTACTTTTTTTACCCGTTGCTCATACAGTAGATAAAAAAGGAAATCCTATTGATAAATTAGCTTGTAGTGAATTTGGGAAAGCTAAAGATAGTTACAGACAACTACAAAATGCTTTTTTTGAATATATGGTGTCAAATGGATTTGAATTGCAAAGAGGATTACCAAAAGAAGAAACAGACAGAGTGCATTATACATTAAAAGAATATAAAAATATAACAAATTATGAACAGGCGAAAGAAAAATTGCAAAATATGAAATTAAAATTGCCAAATGTTCCAGATATAAAACTTAAAGATGACTTAATAAATGAATTATATCAAGATAAATTGATGCTACAACAAGAATTATTAAGAAAATCAAAAATATTTGAAAAGGCAGAGAAATACCAAAAAGAGCGAGATAAAATAATGAGTGATAATGCAAATTTATACAATGAAGTAGAACAAATTAAGGCAGAATATAAGCAAAAGGAATTTGAAATAGAATGGAAATATAAAAACAAAATTAAAGACTTGGAAAAAGAGAACAGCAGACTAAACAAAATTATAGATAAGTTCTACGAAACTATTGATAATTTATACATTGGATTTGTAAAAAGTTTTATATGGGTGCAGAAGATAATTTAATTAGAGATTTTCAAAAAGAAACAAATATTTTTTTAGATGCAGAAAAGCAACTTAAACAAGAAAGAAGAGAAAAAGAATGGGATTTAGAATTATAAGTATTGTACATGAAAAAATAGAAAATGTATTGTCTATTTATTGCTTTTATGGTATAAAAAATGTATAATTATATCAAAATCTGATGGAGGAACTGAAATGGGAGATAATTATTTAAAAGCATATAAAGAAATAATCGAAATATTAAATTTTGTTCCAAAAGAAAGTGTGGATAAAATACCACAAACAATGATAGATACATTTAAAGCAAAGATGGACGAAAATTATGATTTTAAAGTAGATATAAATAAAAGTTTTGAAGAGCAAGAACTCTTAGATGAAACTAAAGCTATTTTTGCTAACATTTTTAGAGATTATTGGGCCACTCCATATCAAAAAGAGAGAATTAAAGCAAAAGAAAAATATGATAAACAAAAAATTGAAGAAGAAAAGAAAGCAAAATATAATACAGATATTTTTAATAAAGGAAAAGTTGAAAAAGAAACTATTAATAATCAGAAAGAGCAAGAAATTAATAATTTACCTATAGAGATAAAAAAAGAAAGATTCTACCAAAAAATAATAAAATTTTTCAAGAAAATATTTTATGTAGAAGGAGAATAATGATATGGAAGAAAAAAAAGATAAAAAGGAATATGAAATACTTAAAGAACTTAATGAAAGGCTTACAAATTTTAATGCTGATGGCAAAAAGCAAGTAAAAGAAAAAGATGATGAAGAAGAAAGATAGCTAGTAGAATAGGAGTAAAAAATGACTAAAGAACAAATTAAGTTTTTTATTGATAATGAAGAAACAATATATGATGAACTCGACCAAAGATTAGAAAGTTTAGACCAAGAAATAGACTTACCAGATACCGTTTCTGCAGAAAATATTAGAAATGTTTATAATGAATACTATAAACATTGTGCTGATATTTTTGATAAATACAATATGGATTATGATGCCTTCACAACAATACTTGTAATTTCTGAAGGAGACAAATCATTTAGAGAGCAAATTTTAGGTCGTGATGAGGCTAATCAACTATTAAGAGATGTTATTGATATATATGGTGATGAAGCCTATGAGATATTAGGATGTAATTCTAATAGTTTTGAAATGTCTGATATAGATGGAATATTATCAGGAGAAAACAATCAAGAGTATAAAGAATTTTACACAAAATTACTAAATCAAAAATGTGAACAAGCTTATAATCTTATACAACTTTCTGATATTCTATTAAGCACGAGACCAGAGTACATTAATCAAGAATTAATTGAAAATTTCTTAAAGAACCCAGAGAAAAAGATTGTGGAGTACGAGATAGAAGAATTTATAGATAGAGCTCCATCTACTATCATAAATGGAAATACAGTAAAAGCATTAGTAAATAGACTAGATAGTATTACGAGGAAATCAATATTAGCAGAAATTCCACCTGAGTTATTTGATGTAGATTTTTCGAGAAGCCTATTAGAAAAATCAGACGATGCTTTTTCTGATGTCTTTAGTATAATTCCTGAGCAAGTGAAAGATAGGAATATGTGGGAATTTGCTATAACAAAACAAGAAAGTATTATATACTCTTTACCTGAACAAAAAATAGATTTAAATATGACAGATGAAGAATATAGCAAGTGGTGTAATGAATTAGTTGTAAATGTAATTAGAAATAATCCAGATAACATTCAGAGTATTTTTGATAGTTTAAGAGATTTTCAAAGAACAATAGAAGTATGTGCTGAAGGATCAAGATTATTACAGGCAGAAGGCGATGATGTTCTAAGATTTTTAGAGCGAATTCCTGAAGCAAGTCGTAGTATACAAATTTACGAAACGTTATTACAAAAGTCAGAATATATTATAAGTAAAATTCCAAACGAAACATTTGAGGAAGGATTATCACAAGAAGATTATGTAACTTGGATTAATGATATAGTAACACAAAAAATATCCGAAATGGAGGATATAAATCAACTTTTTTGTGATCAAATGCCTAGAGAGAAAATGACTGAAAGAGTATGGAATTGTTTACTTGATAGATGTAATGAAACAAATGGAAAGAAAATTAGATTTGGCTTATCATTTGTTCCAATCCAAAATATAACTAAAGAAATGTGTGAAAGAGCATTGACGGAAATTGGTTTTACACAAATTGAGTATATTCCATCAATAGATAGAAAAACTGATTCAATTTCTAATGATACACTGAGAGAAGAATATGAAAAATGGATTGAGGGTTTTCTGAAAAGGAAAAACAGGAATACAGAGAATGGTATGAAGGAAAAGTAATAGATTATATAAAAGAGCATGTCGTACGTCTCTTTGTAGATGATTTTGAAAAGAGCAAGCAGAGTACAAAAATACCTCCAGAAGCTATAACTATTAATATTATAAATACCTACTTACAATATAAAGGTCCTACTGGAATAAAAGATATTCCAAGTCCAAATGAATTTACCAATTACAACGAGCAATATGAAGATATAATTTTATCTGCAATTAGTATGTTAGAAGAAAAAAATTATCTAGATACAACTAGTCAAGGTCAAGTATTATTAGAAGAAAATGATATTTTAGATAAAATACCTGAAGAATATAGAACAGATAAAGTTATTATGGAAGCAATAAAAAAACATCCTAAATATTTAGATTATGCAGACATAGAAAGTGAAAATTTTGAAGCTCTTTTACAGATTGGTTATAAAAATAAATTAGACAGTATAGGAAGAACAACATTAGCGCAAAAAGAAATTGAATTGATGAAAAGATTTGCTAAAAACAATTCAAGTTTATTTTCCACTCTTAATTTAGATATTTTAACTCCTGAAATTATCAGCTGTATTGGTGAAGATAGTATTGAAAAAATAGCAAGATACACATATGTTCAAGATTCTATAATAGCACTAGCAGAAGATAAAGATTCTTTAACTACATTTGGTTTCGCATTAGAAAATTTAAAACAAGATAGTTTATTTATAGAACCTTTAATAGAACAATTAAGCACAACTATAAAAAGAGAAAGAACTTTAAGTTACAACTCTGAAACAAAGAGATATGAAATAAACCCTAGTGAATTTTTAAAATTCGTATCTAGTAGAATACAAGATAATTCAATTCCATTAACTGAAGAAGAAAAGACTATAATTTCTTACCTGGCATTAAATCCACAAGAAGCAAATAAAATAAAAAGTTATGATGAAATATTAAATTTTGTAGCAACTAAAAACGCTGAATTGGACAGAATAATAAATGATCAGGATGTAACTTTAGTAGATGCTAAAAATGCTTATCTTGAAAGAGTTGTTGGAATGGATTATGACAGCGTAATAGATTTAATAAAAAAATATGGCAATGATCCAGAACAATTATTAGCAAAATATGAAGGGAAAGAATTAGAAACTTATAAGGAAAAATCAGAAAAAGAGTCGTTAGAGATTGTTATAAAATTAAGATCCTTAGTTGAAGAAAAAGATTTAGGAAAGATTAGGCAAGCATATCAAGAAGCAGTAGAAAAAGAAGATAAGACAAAATCATTTGAAAGATATAGACAATCCACAATATTAGATAATACATTAAGAAGGTCCTATGGTAGAGATATTACACGAACTTTAAGTGATCATGATAAAGAAAATAACACAGAATCTATTGAACATACAGAAGATGGACAAGAATATGTAGTAAGAAAAATGAATGGATCTTTTGACCGAATGATAAGTGTAATGAATGCCTATAGAAAAAGCGATGCTGAAGCAGAAGGAGATATGTACGATAGATGGAACACATCAGCAATGGCAGGAAATCATGCTTTATGCTATAGTTTTATAGATGAAAGTAATCCAGGAACAGCAATGCTTGGAGATAAAAAAGGAATTGTTATATCAATAAGTGGTTTTGATGCAGAGGCAGTAACTGCTGCTGCTCCATATGATTTATGCTCTGATTCAAGAAAAAATACAACAGTAACTGATAGACAACAAAGATTTTATACAGCTGATAATCTACCCGATCAAACAAGGGGTAGATATTCCGAACTTGTTATAGAAATACAAGATGTTTCAGAAGGTGTTACAGAATACAAAAAGATACAGCCAACAAGTATAATTTGTTTTGAAGAGATTGATGAAGATAGCATAAATGCAGCTATTGAATTAAGTAAAAAGCTTGGAAAAACAATACCTATCGAATTAATAGATAGAAGAGAATTAGCTAGTCAAACAAGATCAGAAATTAATGACTTATTAGAACAGTTTAAAAGTGGAGAAAGTTTACAACCAGAGTTAGTAGGTCAAATTATAACAAAATTCAATAATGTAAGAAATGCACATATGGATTCTAGTCTAGCAGATGAACTATTAGGAGAGAAAGAAGGAAAAGAAAATCCAGAAGCCCTATTTAATAAGGCACACTTAAATGAAATGCTTTCAGAATGTATAGGAGTTGCTAAACATAGAATAGAAAAAGGTCAAGTCAAAGAAGGATTAGAAACAATCGAGCAGATTAAGCAATTTATAAAAACTGAACGAGAGAAAAATGAATTGATGCCAACAATGTATGAAAAACAAATAATGGCGGGGATTGATTTAGATATAGATTATAGTTTAGATGAAATCCAAAGAGCATATGGTAGTCAAGAAATATCGACAGATGCAAGAAACGAAAGCCTTGAATTATTACAGTCAAGTTCTGAGCTAAGCTCTCCTACATTTGAAACAATTTATGGAAAACCTACAACTATGCCTGAACAGCTATCCTTTTCTGACTTTCATGACAGTATAGATATTCCTGAAATACAAAGCATATCGAAGGAAATACATGAAAAAGGTTATTATAGAGAAAATAAATCATATTCAGAAGAACACATTGTAAGAGTAGCAATGTTTTCTAATGCAATTGCAAATTTAGAAGGGCAAGATGAAAAAACAAAACAATTATTAGGAGAAACTGTAAAGTACTATTCTAGTGGAAGGATGTTAGACATTGAAGAAGAACAACACCAAGAATATAGTGCGAAGATAGCAGGAAAAGAATTAGGCGAAAGATATTCGAAAACCGATGTAGGAATAATACAAGCAGCTATTGAGCTACAAAACTTACAATATTCATCTTCTACATTAGATGAGAGAAAAAAAGAAAGAGATGAGAAAGTTGTTGAATTATGTAGTAAATATGGCTTAAGTGCAAACAATGGAAAAAGAATTGATGCTATAGCAACATATGTATCTGATGCTGTTACATTAGATAAAGCTAGAATTGTTCTTAAAGCAAATGCTAGATCTGGAAAGAAATTAGATTTTGAATCTTTAATAACAACAAATACAGCCAAAAGACTTATAAGGTCAAGCTATTGTATGCAAGACCAATTATCGGTGGAACATTTAAAAGAAATGGCTAAAGTAGCTCATATTGATTATGAAGCAGAAAAAGATACAATTATGAAAGAATTTTTTACAAGAGATTTTATGGGGAAAAAAGAAAAAATTTATGATGAAAGTATTATAGAATCTCCAATAGTACAAGAAGAATATTTTAGATATAAATATAGGGAAATTTCTGATCCTGTAAAAATAGGAAGAGAATTAGGACAAGGACAAAGGAAAACTCAAACACAAATTAGAACTATTGCAGAAACACCTATATATACAGAACAACAAATAGGTAAAGCAACAATAAATACTCCAACTATTAGCAAGGATGAAGCACAAGTTAGAGAAAGACAAGATGAAAGAGAACTACAAAAAAAAGAACTTCAAACTCTAGTAGAATAGAAAATCATAACTACTAGTAAAACAAGTAAAGACGGAGGAGCAAGTTGGGCAGATTTTTATAGAGGAATGTTAGAAACAAGTGATAGTTTGTATGTAATAAATACATACAATAATGATGCAATGTGGCTGGCCAGCCCGGCCACTTACGGCACTATCAATGTGATGTGTGCGGGCTATACTGGCACTGTGTATTCTAATGGCTATAACAACCGCTTGAAATATGGTTTTCGTCCGCTAGTTTGTCTAAAATCTAATATTCGCCTAAAAGGACAAGAAGATGGAACATATCAAATAAAATAAAAAAGACTGTTAAGAAACTCGTCAAAAATAAAGTATTTTTTATTTATGCACTAAACTAATTTAAATATTAATAAACTATATACTATTATAAAGTAATAAAGAGCATAGGAATTTATGCTCTTTATTACTTTAAGAACTATTCTTCATCTTCAATCTTTTTTTCAGTCTTAACTTTTTTTCCCTTAGAATTCTCTTTAGGAACAACAATATTTTTAGGTTTTTCAGTACTAGGTTTACCAGCAGAAATATGATCATGCACAGGTGAAATGTTTAAATTAGAGCCATCTCCAGAAACAACTTCTAGTTTTTTATCATCCATAAAAAATCCCCCATTCCAAATATGTAATATCATGAAAAGAAAAAATAACTTCTAAATTAAAAATTTAGTTCGATATATTTTTATTTATAAAAATAATATAACATAAACATATTTAAAGTGCAAGAAAAATAAAAAAATAATTGACATAATTGCAGAATTGTGAAATAATATACACACAAAAAAGTAAATAAAGACAGCCAAAGAAAACAAGATCATATTATATGGGGAAGTGAACAAATGGAAACTGAAAAAATAAAAGGGATAATTGAAGCAATGCTTTTTTCATCAGGGAGAATAATCTCAAAAGATGAATTAGTATTAAACTTAGAAATATCAAAAGAAGAAATAGAAAATATAATAAAAATAATGCAAGAAGAATATAAAAAAGAAAATAGAGGAATAGAATTAATTGAAATAGATAATGGATATCAATTATGCACAAAAAAAGAATTATATAATTACATATATCCAATAATAGATAAAAGAACAAAACCAAACTTATCAAATGCAGCATTAGAAACATTATCTATAATAGCATATAATCCAAGAATTACTAGGGCAGAAATAGAAGCAATTCGTGGAGTTTCAGCAGATGCAGTTGTATATAAGCTATTAGAATATGGTTTAATAGAAGAAGCAGGCAAAACAGATTTGCCAGGAAAACCAATGTCATATAAAACAACAAATGAATTTTTAAAAATGTTTGGTTACACATCTTTAACAGATTTACCAGAACTTCCAAAATATAAATTAGATTCAAATAGACAAATAGTGATAGATGAATTAGTAGAAGAAAAAGAAGTAGAAAATACACAAATAGAAAATAGTCAAAATATGGACAATGAAAATATAAGAAAAGAGGCTCTAAATCCCGAAAGGGTTGAGAATGGCATTAATAGCTAAATAGAATTTTAATTATTAAGGGGGAAATAAAAATGAGATTATCACAAACAGGAATGGGAACTACAAAATTAAATAATATAGATAAGATGTATCCAGGTCAAAGTATTTTGTTACAGACAGGACAATTAGTACAATATGGTGCTGGAATAATAGGATATGGAACATTACCTTTATTACTTAGGAGAAATATAGAAAAAATTATGATAGACACATTAAATAAATATGGATGTATAGAAGTATTATTACCAACATTACAACCAGATACTATATGGAAAGATTCAGGAAGATATGATCAATATGTAAATGATGGAACAATGTTAATTACAGAATCTAATAAAGGAGTATTCTGTTTAGCACCAACGGGTGAAGAAGCAATGCTTGAATATGCAAGAGAAAAATTAAAATCATATAAAAATCTACCAGCGACATATTATCAAATTGGAGAAAAATTCAGAAATGAAATAAGAACAAGAGGATATCTATTAAGAGGAAAAACATTTCCAATGCTAGATGCATATAGTTTTGATTTAAATGAAGAATCAATGGAAAAATCTTATGAAAATATCAGAAAAGCATTTTTAGAGATTTACGAAAAAATAGGCTTAGATGTAATACCAATTGTTGCAGATAATGGAGCAATGGGGGGCAAAAAATCAGAAGAATTTATGCTTATATCAAATCAAGGTGAAGATAAAATCTTATATGATGAAAAATCAAAAATAGGATTAAACACAGAAATATTAGAAAAAGAAAATTATGAAGAATATTTAAAAGAAGAATATGGAATAGAAAATATTTCAGATTTCAAAGAAATAAGAACAATGGAATTAGGACATATATTCCAATTAGGAACTAGATATTCAGAAATGATGAATGGAAAATATATAGGACAAGATGGAAAAGAAAAATTATATTATATGGGATGTTATGGAATAGGTGTAAGTAGAACTTTAGCTGCTTTATATGAACAATCATTAATTAGAGATAAACAAAATGAACCTTCTGGATTTGCATTACCAGAAAAGATTGCACCATTTAAATTACAAATAGTACCAAAAATGGAAAATAAAGAAAAATTAGAATTAGCTAATAAAATATATGAAAAATTACAAGAAGAAAATATAAATGTTATTATAGATGATAGAGAAACAATAACAATGGGAGCAAAAATCAAAGATTGTAAAATACTAGGAACGCCATACTTAACTGTAATAGGAGATAAACAAAAAGGTGAAAATTTAGAAATAGAAGATACAAGGACAGGAGAAAAAGTTATATTAACAGTAGAAGAAATAATAAAAAAATTCAAATAATACAGATAATATTTAATATAAAGGTATTTAATAGTTGTTTTTTAAGTATTTTGAGAGAAACAACTATTAGATACCTTTTAAAAAATTTAAAACATTTAGAAGGATTTATGTAAAATACGTCGAATAATATAATTATGAGTAATATTTTAGAAAAGGAGGAAAAATTCTTGCGATATAGTGATGAAATTATAGAAGAAGTAAGACAAACAAATGATATAGTAGATATAATTTCACAATATGTACATTTAAAAAGAAGCGGAAGAAATTTTTTTGGTTTATGTCCTTTTCATAATGAAAAATCACCTTCTTTTTCTGTATCACCAGACAAGCAGATATTCCACTGCTTTGGATGTGGAGTAGGAGGAAATGTCTTTACATTTTTACAAAAAATAGAAGGAATAAATTTTATAGAAGCAGTTCAAACACTAGCTGAAAGAGCAAACATTCAATTACCAACAATACAAAATTCAGCAGATTCATATAAAGAACTTTTAAAATCAAAAGTGTACAAAGTAAACGAATTTACAGCAAAATTTTATCATGAAAATTTGTACAGACCAGAAGCAAAAATAGCACAAGAATACATAAAAAAAAGAAAATTAACAAATAATACATTAAAATCTTTTCAAATAGGATTTTCAGGAAAGTTTGATGAATTATATAAAGAACTAAAAAAACAAGGATTTGAAGACGCAGAAATACTAGAATCAGGATTAGTAAACAAAAACGACAATGGAAGATATATAGACAGATATAGAAATAGATTAATGTTTCCAATATGTGATGCAAGAGGAAGAGTAATAGCATTTGGTGGAAGAGTATTAGATGATTCTAAGCCTAAATATATAAACTCTCCAGAAAATGTTGTTTATAGTAAAGGAAGAAACTTATTTGGTTTAAATGTAGCAAAAAAAGGAGATACAAAAAAACTATTAATCGTTGAAGGATATATGGATGTTATATCACTTCACCAAAGAGGAATAACAAATGTTGTAGCACCACTAGGGACAGCTTTAACTCAACAACAAGGATGGCTATTAAGGAAAAATGCAGAACAAATAATATTAAGCTTTGATTCTGATGAAGCAGGTTTAACAGCAAAAATAAGAGCATTAGATATTTTACAAAATATGGGGTGTGATATAAGAATTTTGCAAATGGAAGGTGCAAAAGACCCAGATGAATATATTATTAAATATGGAAATGTAAGATTTAAAGCATTAATAGAAAAGGCTATTTCAGTTATAGAATTTAAAGTAAAAGTATTGAAAAAGGACTTAGACCTAGAAAATGTAAATGACAAAATTAAATTTTTAAACGAAATTGCAAAATTATTATCAAAAATAAATAATACAATAGAACAGGAACTTTACATAGAAAAAATAGCTAAAGAATATGATATATCTAAAGAAGCAATATATGCAGAAGTAAACAAATTAATATATAAGAATGAAAAAAGTCAAACATCATTAGAAAAAAGTAAACCAGTAGTAAAACATAAAGAAATAGAAAAAAAGCAAATAGATAAAGAAATAATAGACAGAGAAAACACAATTATAGCAATACTATTAACAGCTGAAATTAATATATATCAAATTATAAAACAAAATATAAATACAGAAGATTTTAAGGATGAAACAAATAAAAAAATTGCTCAAGCAATATATGAAGAATTTGAAAAAGAAAATTATAATATAAATGCTATTATAGATAATTTAGGGGAAGAAGAGCAAAATCATATAACAGAAATTATGGCAGAAGACTATGGATTAAATGAAAATTTAGAAAAAGCAATAGATGATGTAATAAAAGGAAATGAAAAGGAAAAATTGCATGAGAAAAAAGAAGAGTTATCTAAATTATTAAATGCAGATATATCAAAAGAACAAAAAGATGATATCTTAAGAGAAATAATGGAAATTACAAATAAATTAAATAATTTAAAATAGGGGGATTAATGTAAAAGTTATTTTACATTAATGATGGGAGGTTTTTTATGAATGAAAAGAAAGAAGAATTAAACGAAAAAGAAGAAACAACATTAGAAACAAAAAATAAAAAAACAAAGGTAGAAGAAAATGTAAACGCAGAAAAAGAAAATAGCAGTAATGAAGTAAATAACAATAATGAAATAAATGTAGATGATGAAAAGATAAAACAAGAAAAAGTAAATAATATAATAAAAAAAGCAAAAGAAAAAGGAAAAATAACATATGGAGATTTAGCAAAAGAATTAGATGACGTAAATCCAGACCAAATTGATAAAGTGTTTGATGCATTTGAAGAAATGGGACTAGATTTATTACAAGATGATGTAGATGAAGAACCAGACATAGAAGACCTAAAAGAAGTTGAAGACTTAAAATTAGATGAAATAACAGATACAAGTTATGATGGAATAAATGTAGATGACCCAGTACGTATGTATTTAAGAGAAATAGGAAGAATACCACTTTTAACATTTGAAGAAGAATTAGATTTAGCAAAAAGGATATTAAATAATGACGAAGAAGCAAGACAAAAACTAGCAGAATCAAATTTAAGATTAGTTGTAAGTATTGCTAAAAAATATGTAGGAAGAGGAATGCTATTTTTAGACTTAATACAAGAAGGAAACATGGGGCTTATTAAAGCAGTAGAAAAATTTGACTATACAAAAGGATTTAAATTTAGCACATATGCTACATGGTGGATAAGACAAGCAATAACAAGAGCAATAGCTGACCAAGCAAGAACAATAAGAATACCTGTACACATGGTAGAAACAATAAATAAATTAATAAGAACATCAAGACATCTATTGCAACAAATGGGTAGAGAACCAAGTCCAGAAGAAATAGCAGCAGAGATGGAAATACCTGTAGAGAAGGTTATGGAAATACAAAAAATAGCACAAGATCCTGTATCGTTAGAAACACCAATAGGTGAAGAAGATGATAGTCATTTAGGAGATTTTATACAAGATGATGACAGTCCTGCTCCACATGATGCAGCATCATATACACTATTAAAAGAACAATTAGAGGAAGTAATGAATACATTAACACCAAGAGAAGCAAAAGTTTTAAAATTAAGGTTTGGATTAGAAGATGGAAAAGCTAGAACATTAGAAGAAGTTGGTCGTGAATTTGATGTAACACGTGAAAGAATAAGACAAATAGAAGCAAAAGCATTAAGGAAATTAAGACATCCAAGTAGAAGTAAAAAGCTTAGAGACTACATGGGATAATGAAATAAATAAAAACTAAATTAGATAGTAAAATATGAAGTAAATATAAATTCATGATTAGGAAAAGATAAAAAAAGAATATGTTTATAAAATATTTGAATAATTTTATAAACATATTATATGAAGGAGATGAATAAATGGTGGATCAAATGCAAGACTTTATAAACTATATAACATCAATACAAATAGTAGATATATTAATAGCATTATTTATAATAATATTTTTTAAGATTTTTAGTTCAACTTTTTCATATATAATTGTAAAAATGTTTAAATTTAAAACAAAAAACAAAGCACACATAAAAGAAAATGCATTTTATAATCCATTACGAATATTTTTTACGATACTAGGAGTTTACTTAGGAATATTATTTTTAAAAAAACCTTTAAATATAACTAATGAAATAATGAGCATAATTACAAAAATCTTTGAAATTATTGTAACATTTGCATTTGCAAAAGGGTTAGCTTCAAGTTTTAGAACAGGCTCAAGTCTTGTAAAAAGACTAAGAAAGACGCTAAATACTAAATTAGATGACAATATGTTTGAATTTATGCTAAAAGTAGTAAGAGTAATAATTTATGTAATTGCTGTGTTTATAGTTATAGCTATATTGGGAATAAATTTAAATGGACTTGTTGCAGGATTAGGAATAGGTGGAATAATTGTAACATTAGCAGCACAAGATACAGCAAAAAACTTATTTGGAGGACTAATAATATTTATAGACAAGCCATTTAATGTTGGAGATTGGGTACAATTTAATAATTTTGAAGGAACAATAGAAGATATAACCTTTAGAAGTACAAGAATAAGAACATTTGAAAATTCAGTAGTAAATGTACCAAACTCTATAATATCAGAAGCATCAGTAACAAATTGGAGCAAAATGGAAAAAAGAAGATATAAAACAAATCTATGTGTTGAATCAAATACAACATTAGAAAAGTTACAAAAATTTGAAACAAGAATAAGAGAAATGTTGCAAGCAAGAGAAGCAATATATGATGATTCTATTATAGTTAAATTTGATCAAATTACACAAAATGGAATAAATATTTTAGTATATACATATACAGATTCCGTAGATTATGAAAGTTATTTAGCAGAAGTAGAAAATATAAATTTGAAAATAATGAAAATATTAAAAGAAGAAGATATAAAACTAGCATATGAGAGCAGAAATGTATATATAAAAAGCTAAAATAAAAAGCTAAAAACTTCGATTTTGTCGGAGTTTTTTCACAATATAGACATAAAAATCTAGTATAATAATAAAAAATAATCCAAAGGAGTTGTTTAACAATGAATAGTTGTATATTGATAGTTGATGACGAATCAAGAATGAGAAAATTAATAAAAGATTTCTTGCAAGCAAAAGGATATACGATATTAGAAGCAGAAGACGGAGAAAAAGCATTAGAAGTATTCTCACAAAACAAAAACAAAATTGATCTTATTTTACTAGATGTAATGATGCCAAAACTAGATGGATGGTCTGTACTAAGGCAAATAAGACAAGAATCAAAAGTTCCAATAATTATGCTAACAGCAAGAGGAGAAGAACAAGACGAATTATTTGGATTTGAATTAGGAGTAGATGAATATATATCAAAACCATTTAGTCCTAAAATTTTAGTTGCCAGAGTAGAAGCCATATTAAAAAGAGCAAACCAAGATACAAAAGAAATAAAAGAATATGCTGGAATAGAAATAGACAAAGAAGGAAGAACAGTAAAAGTAGATGGAAAACCATTAGAACTAAGTTTAAGAGAATATGAATTATTAGTATATCTTGTAGAAAATGCAAATATAGCTCTTTCAAGAGACAAAATATTAAATAATGTATGGAATTATGATTATTACGGAGATTCAAGAACAATAGACAGTCATATAAAGAAAATAAGACATAAATTAGGGAAAAAAGGTAAGTATATCCAGACTATGAGAGGTGTGGGATATAAGTTTGAGGTAAAATAGATTAAAAATATTATAAAAGGAAGGTTTAAAAATTTAATTCTTTTACAACTAGATTTGTGCCTTAAAAAGGAATGAGATTAAAATGGAAAAGATAAAGGAAAAAATAAAAGAAAAATTAAAATCTGTTAGAGTAAAACTATTTATAACTTTAACATGTGTAATAATGTTAATAATAGCTTTTTTAGTAATAGTAAATAATGTAGTATTTGGACAATTCTTTATATATAGTAAAACTAGAGCACTAAAGGAAGTTTATGCTAAAGTAGAAGACTATTATAATACTCAAGAAGATATAGATATTCAAAATGAACTAGAAAAAATAGCAATAAAAAATAACTTTGATATTTTAATAAGAAATGAACAAAATGTAAGTATTTATACATCAAACAAAGACTTCTTATCTACTCTAGGACAAATGAACGAAATGACAAATAGATTCAACACAGATTCAGCACAAACCATCATTGAAACATCAAAATATACTATAAAAAAGATAAAAGATACAAAAAACCAAATTACATATATACTATTATCAGGGACACTAGACAATAACTATCAACTATATGTTAGAATACCAATAACAGCAATAGAAGAAAGTGTAAAAATATCAAACAACTTTCTATATTTAATGGCAGGAATTACAATCCTAATAGCAGCTGTAATAGTATCAATAGTATCAAGAAAATTTGCAGACCCAATATTAGAATTAAACAAAATAGCTAAAAAAATGGCAAATTTAGACTTTAGTCATAAATATAGAATAACCGATGCAGACGACGAAATAAACAACTTAGGGAAAAGCATTAATCTTATGTCAGATAAACTAGAAAAAACAATAAAACAATTAAGAAACACAAATATAGAATTAGAAAAAGACATAGAAGAAAAATCAAAAATAGATGAAATGAGAAAAAGCTTTATATCAGACGTATCACATGAATTAAAAACCCCAATAGCATTAATACAAGGATATAGTGAAGGACTACTAGAAAATGTAAATACAGACGACGAAAGCAGAAAATTTTATGCAGAAGTCATATTAGACGAAACAAATAAAATGGATAAATTAGTAAAACAACTATTAGAGCTAATGAAACTAGAATATGGAAAAAGAAAATTTAATGACAAAGAATTCAACATAGTAGAAGTAGAAAAAGAAGTAATAAGAAAAAGCCAAGTAATGATAGAAGAAAAACAAGTACAAATAAAATTTAAAAACGACGAAGAAATAAGCGTAATAGCAGACGACTTTTATATAGAACAAGTACTAACAAATTACATTACAAATGCAATTAAGCATGTAGAAGAAATAAATGGAGAAAAATACATAAAAGTAGAAAACGAAATAAACTATGAAAAAGGAAAAGTAAAAATAAAAGTATTTAACACAGGAAAAAACATAGAAGAAGAATATATAAACAAAATATGGAACAGGTTTTACAAAATAGACGAATCAAGAAACAGAAATGATGGAGGAACAGGAATAGGTCTATCATTTGTAAAAGCAATAATGAACAACTATGAAAACAATTATGGAGTAATAAACAAAGAAAATGGAGTAGAATTCTACTTCGAATTAAATTACCAATTTGGGGACGCGGCCAAAATTGAAAAAAAATAATTATCAATTTGGGGACGTGTCCCCAAATTGGTAATTGTCGAATTTTGCGATGAAAAGTTCTTTACAAGTTTAAGAAATAGTACTATAATAGACATAAAGAGTTAACTCAAATGCAAATGAAGAATATTTAAAATTTGGTAAGACAAAAACTAAAAGGAGGAGATAATACAAATTATAAACAAATTTATTTATACTCCACGATTCATAAATACTATTAGTTTAATCATTGGAATTATTATATTTATTCTTTTAAATTTTTTTATAGGTCAGATAAATTTTTATTTTAAAAATAATTTGTTCAATACTAGCTTTATAGCTGATAATAGTTTAAATAATCAAATATTAGAGTCTAATTTTCAATTTTATAGTAACAATAATACAGATGATAAAAATTTAAACATTAATAATACAAATAGTGTAGAAAATGTTAATAACATTAATGAGAATATAAGTGATTTTTGGTATCTTGAAATACCAAGTATAAATTTAAAAGCTAATATAAAAGAAGGAACAACAAAAGAAATTATGGAGGATTACATTGGACATTTTGAAGAGACTTCAAAATCATTAGGAAATGTGGGATTAGCAGCACATAATCGTGGATATAAAAATAATTATTTTGCAGATATAAAAAAATTAAAACAAGGAGATAAAATTATATATAGATATAAAGAGTTCAGTAAAGTATATATAGTAGAAAAACATGAGATCATTAAGGATACAGATTGGAATATGTTAGAAGATACAGAAGAAAATACAATAACTCTCATAACCTGTGTTGAAAATGAACCAGAATATAGGAGATGTGTACAAGGAATGGAAGAAAACATAAACTAGAAGAAAGAAGGAATGATAATTGATAAAAAACAAAAAGATTATACATATTATGACGGTACTATTAATAGTAATGTTATTATTTATATTAAATTTTATGAGTTTAACATATGCAAATAGTAATATAAATTCAGCATATTTATATGCCAGTGGAGATTGTGGAAAACTATTAAAATATAAAGGAATTGAAGTAATAGTAAAATATGTAGAATATCAAAATGGAGGAGTTAGTTATCCTGCTTATTGTTTAGATAAAACGAAACCAGGAGTTGATGAAAATAGTCCATATACGGTATCAATCCAAGATATGATAAATGATATTGGATTGTGGAAGATAATAATAAATGGATATCCATATAAAAGTATAGAACAATTAGGAGTTGCTAATAAAGAAGAAGCATTTACAGCAACAAAACAAGCTATATATTGTTATATACACGGAAACAATCCAGATGATTATTCCCCAATAGGAGAGGCAGGAAATAGAACATTAAATGCACTAAAGAATATTTTAACAAATGCACAAAATTCTACTGAGACTAAAATTTCAAATACAATAACAATAAATAGGGTATCAGAAAAATGGGAACAAGATAGTATTGATAAAAATTATGTTTCAAGAACCTATTCTATAAAAAAAGAAGGGCAAATAAAAGACTATAAAATAAATATAGAAAATGAAGATGGAACTCAATTAGGTGGAGTAAAAATAACAGATGAAAAAAATAATGAAAAAAATACTTTTAATTCCAATGAAAATTTTAAAATATTAATTCCAATAAAGGAGATGACAAATGATAAAAAAATTAAAATAAATGTAGAAGCAAAAATTGAAACAAAACCAATATTATATGGAAAAGCACCAAATGCAGGTAGACAAGATTATGCTTTAACGGCAGGCACATATGAAGATGGAACAGGATATATAAATGAAGAATATGAAAAAAATGGAACAAAAATAAAAATAATAAAACAAGACTCACAAACAGGAGAAAGATTAGAAAATGTTGAATTTGAATTATTAAATGAGAATGAAGAAGTAATATATTCTGGATTAAAAACAAATGAAAATGGAGAAGTAATGATAGAAAATTTGATTCCTCAAAAATATTTTATAAAAGAAACGAAAACAATTGATGGTTATGAAATTTATGATAAGTTAATAGCTGTTAATATAGGGTTAAATGAAGAATTAACAGTAACTGTTAATAATAATAAAGAAGATAAACCAACAGTTGAAAAAAAGCAACAAGAATTAATTGTAAAAAAATTACCTGTTACAGGTAAATAATATTTATACAATAACAGAGAAAATGTTTAAAAAAGCCCGCTATTGTTCTTTCTAATTTTTTATCAAAAAATTTAATCTATAAAATAAAACCAAACTACTTCTAATAACAAATAAATTAGGAGTAGTTTTTAATGTGGATTTTAAACTAAAAATATTAAAAAAACACAGAATTACTGGAAAAATATACATATATATGATACAATAATAATGCAAATTTTTTAGAAAAGGAGGAGATGTTGGAAATAGAATCCAACATAAACTAAGATAATGGGTTTTTTTGAAAAATTAAAACAAGGAATGAACAAAACAAAAAAATCAATAGACGAAAAAATAAACAATGTATTTAGTAATTTCAGAAAAGTAGACGAGGATTTTTTGGATGAATTAGAAGAAATATTAATTATGTCAGATATAGGAATGGATACATCAGTAAAAATAATAAATAGTTTAAGAGAAAGAATAAAAAAAGAAAAAATACAAGATGAAGAAGACGTAAGACAAGCACTAAGAGAAGAAATGAAGAAAATATTAGATGTAACAGATATAAATCTACATTTAAATACAAAACCATCGGTAATTTTAGTAGTAGGTGTAAATGGAGTAGGAAAAACAACATCTATTGGAAAGATTGCAAATAGGTTAGCTAAAGATGGTAAAAAAGTAGTAGTTGCAGCAGCAGATACATTTCGTGCGGCAGCAGTAGAGCAATTAGAGATTTGGGCTAAAAGAGCTGGAGCAGATATAGTTAAAAGAGATGAAGGAGTAGACCCTGCTTCTGTTGTATATGATGCAATAAAAATGACAAAAGAAAAATCAGCTGATGTTTTAATAGTTGATACAGCAGGAAGGTTGCATAATAAAAAATACTTGATGGATGAGCTAAATAAAATACAAAAAGTAATAAATAAAGAAATGCCAGACTCAGACAAAGAAGTACTACTTGTATTAGATGGAACAACTGGACAAAATGCAATTTCACAAGTTAAAGCTTTTAAAGAAGAAACAGATATTACAGGATTAGTTTTAACAAAATTAGATGGAACAGCAAAAGGTGGAGTAGTTATAGGAATTGTAGAAGAAAATAAAATACCTGTAAAATTTATAGGTGTAGGGGAGCAAATAGATGATATGGAAATATTTAATTCTGAGGATTTTGTAAAAGCTATAATCTAGCTAATATTAATTATTTTCATATGATTATATTTTCTAAGGAGGTAGAAATATTGAGCAATAGTAAAGAAACAAATATTCCAAAAGAAGAAAAACAAGAAACAATAATTGATACTGTAAATACAAAAGAAACAAAAAAATTTCATAAATCTAAAAAAAGTAAAACAAGGATGTTACTAGTATTATTATTTATTGCAATATTTGCTATAGTAAGTTATATACAATTAAGGGGGAGTTACTTAGAATATTTAGAATTAGGAGAAAACTATACTAATATATTTTATACTAATTTAATATTTAAATATTCAATAATGGCAGTAAATTTTGTTATATTATATTTTATAGTATATTTTACAAATAGAGGAATAAGAAAGGGGTTACAGCCATTTTTTCAAAAAGAAAAAAAACAAATGCCAAAGCTATTAAATAAATCTTTAGCATTAGTAATCTCAGCAATTGTAAGTGTTGTAATTTCAAGTGTATTTATGCAAAAAATAATGTTGATATCTGGAAACACAGCATTTGGAATACAAGACCCAATTTTTAATATGGATATATCATACTATGTTTTCCAAAAACCATTAATAGAAATGTTTGTTATGTATTTTATAATATTAGTTATTGGATTATCATTATATATGTCATTATATTACATAATAGTTTTTAACAAATATTTTGATGGTGTAGAAGGAAAAATGCTAAAAGAAAGTATCTTTATGAAAAAATTATTAAGAAATATTTTGTTAGTAACAATTGGAATAGCAATAATGACAGTATTAAATATACAAAGTATGGTTTTTGGGAAAATACTAACTGTTAATGAAGACTTAGAGATTATAGGAGCTGGATTAACAGAAAGTACAATAAAATTATGGGGATATATAATATTTGCATTTGTAATAATAATATTTGCATATAGAGCTATTAAAGCTTTTAAAAATCAAAATACAGGAAAAGTATTAAAAAATTTAGCTATAATTCCAGCGTATTTAGTAGTACTATTTTTAGCTATGGTTATATTCGATTTAGTGTATGTAAATACTAATGAGTTAGATAAAGAAAGAGACTATATATCAGCAAATATAGCAAATACAAAAGATGCATATGATATTAATATAGAAGAAAAAAATATAAAAGATTCAGGAACAATTACAAAAGAAGAAGTAGATAATAATGAAAATATAATAAATAATATACCAATAATAAGTAAAGATATAGTTTTAAAAGCACTTGAAAATAGTCAAACAGAAACAGGATATTTTTCATATAGAAATGCTAATTTGGCTAAATATGAATTAAATGGAAAAGATACTCTAATGTATATTGCACCAAGAGAGATAACAAGTTCAGGAAGAACATATAATAATAAAACATATGAATTTACACATGGTATAGGGCAAATAGCAGTTTCAGCATCACAAAGTAATGACAATGGAAATGTTCAATATATACAAAAAGAAGTTTCAGGACAAGATGAAGTCTTAAAAACTACAGAACCAAGAATTTATTTTGGAACAGAAACAGAAGAAACAATAGCAACAAATGCAAAAAATAAACAGGAATATGATTATACAGACGAAAACGGACAAGATTATACATCAACATATACAGGAAAAGCTGGATTACAACTAGGATTTTTAGATAGACTAGTTTTAGGAATAACAAAAGGAGACTTAAATTTAGCATTTTCTAGTGAAATATCAGATGATAGTAAAATTTTGATAAATAGAGATATTATAAAAAGAGCAAAAAAAGCATTACCATACTTAATATATGATGAAAATCCATATACAGTTGTAAGAGAAAATGGAGATTTAGTATGGGTATTAGATGCATATACAGTATCAAATTGTTATCCATATTCACAATATACTAGTATAGAACATGATGGAATGAGAGAAAATATAAATTATATTAGAAATTCAGTAAAAGTAATCATAGACACATATGATGGAACAATGTCATTTTATATTACAGATAGAGCAGATCCAATTGCAATGGCATATAGAAATATATATCCAGATTTATTTATAGATTTAGATGAACAAATATCAGAAGATATATCAAAACATTTTGTATATCCAGAATTTTTATATAATGTACAAGCAGAAATATTAAAAGTATATCATAATGTTAAAACTGATGTATTATATAGAGCTGATGACGTATGGGATTTTGCAAAATATAATAGCGTAAAATCTACTAAATCTACAGGTACATATATGGAACCATATTATGCAATGGTAAAATTAGATGATAGTGAAGAAATAGGTCTAATGAGAATATATACACCAGATGAAAAACAAAATATCATTTCATATTTAGTAGGAACTACAAATGGTTCTGATAATACTCTTAGATTATATAAATTCTCTGCAGATAGTGATATATTAGGACCAATGCAATTAGATAAGCAAATAGAAGAAGATGAAGCAATTTCTTCAGAAATAGAAGCATTAAATGTTACAGGAACAAAAATAACTAAAGAAATGATTGTACTTCCAGTAGAAAATACATTATTATATGTAGAGCCAATATATCAGACTATGTTAAATGAATCAGATGTTCCAATACTTAAAAAAGTAGTAGTAGCGTCAGGGAATAAAGTAGCAATAGGAGATACACTACAACAAGCATTATCTAATTTATTATCACAATATGCAATAGATATAGAAGTGGAAAATACTGATGATATAGAAGGAATAATAGATGCAATAATAAAGGCTAATAAAAACTTAACAGAGTCAAATCAAAATAATGATTGGGAATTAATGGGAAGTGATATTAAAAAATTGCAAGAGTTAATAGAATCATTAGAAAAGCTAAGAGATGAAGAAAATAAAAAGAAAGAAGAATTTGAGCAAACAATGTCAAATGAAGATATGAATATGCAAACAACAAATACAACTGATATACAAAATAAGGAATAAAAATCATAAAAAAAACCACCATAATATAAGAGATATTAAAGGTGGTTTTTATGTTTATAAAAAATAAAAAAATAAATTTATTAGAAAAATCAATAGAACAATTAAATAAAATAATGCAAGAAGGAAATTTTATAGAATTAAGTTACTTATTAGGAAATAAAAAAGAAATGTTTATTAGAAACTTTTTTGCAGGAATCTCAAGAGGAGTAGGTATAGGAATAGGAGTAACTATAATAACAGCGATTCTAGTAATAATATTGCAAAAGATAGTTACTTTAAACATACCAATAATAGGAGAATATATTGCAGATATAGTAGCAATAGTACAAAAAAGTAGATAATTACCAATTTGGGAACGTGTCCAAAATTGAATTAATTTATCTACTTTTTATTTTTCTAATTATTTTTCCAATTTATGAAAAACTTTTTTACCTTTTTTCAAAATTGCATAACCATCTTTAAAATCATCCTCAGAAAGAGTATAATTATAATCATTAACAGCAGAGTCATTTACAGAAATTCCACCTTGGCTAATTAAAGTTCTAGCTTGGCTTTTTGATGGAGCTAATCCAGAAATAACAATTGCATCTAAAATTGAAATATTAATATTATCAATTTTAGTAGTAGGCATATTATCTAGGCTTCCAGTTCCATTAAATAGGGCATTTGAAGCTTCTTCAGCCTTTTTAGCTTCTTCTTCTCCATGAATAAGTTTTGTTATTTCAAAAGCAGCTACTTTTTTAGCTTCATTAATAGCTTCATCTTTTAAAGAACACAACTCGTTGATTTTTTCAATTGGTAAAAATGTAAGAACTTTTAAAACAGTTTCTATACTATCATCTTCAATGTTTCTCCAGTATTGATAAAATTCATAAGGTGAAGTTTTTTCAGGATTTAACCATAAAGCACCTTTTTCAGTTTTTCCCATTTTCTTTCCTTCTTTAGTTGTAAGGAGTTTAAATGTTAAACCAAAAGAATCATTTTTTCCAATTTTTCTGATTAATTCAACACCACCTATAATATTTGACCATTGATCATTTCCACCAATTTGTAATTTACAACCATATTCATTATATAAATGTAAAAAGTCATAAGATTGCATTAACATATATCCTAATTCAAAAAATGTCAAACCACTTTCCATTCTTTGTTTATAGCATTCTGCAGCTAACATTCTATTAACTGAAAATAAACTACCAATTTCACGCATAAATTCAACAAAATTTAAATTTAATAACCAATCTGCATTATTAACAATAATTGCTTTATTTTCTCCTTCAAAACTAACAAATCTTTCAACTTGTTTTTTTATACATTCAACATTGTGATTTATTTCTTCACGAGACATCATTCTTCTCATATCTGTTTTTCCTGATGGATCACCTATAGTAGCAGTACCTCCACCAACTAGTATTATTGGTTTATGACCACATTTTTGTAAGTGACTAGCAACCATTAATGATACAAAATGTCCAACATGAAGACTATCTGCTGTAGGATCTATACCTATATAAAAAGGAACAGACTCTTTGCTAAACAATTCTCTTAATTCTTCAGGATGAGTTATTTGTTCAATATAATCCCTTTCATTTAAAATATCTAAAACATTTCTCATAGAAAAACCCCCATTCAAGCAATTTAATGCTTTTTAATATATTTTGATAACTTCTTTATTAATAAAAGAAGTTATGTAAATGAACAGATTTGCATTTTGCTATTCATTTAAGCATATTATTATATAAATAATAGTTTTAAAATTATAAATTAGTAATATTTTTAGAAATATTTTTTTTCGTTTGTATATTATTTTCCATGTTTTCATAACTTAAAAATCTATTTAAATTTTTAGGTGAAATTCCTGTTTGGTCAGAAATATCATTCAAAGAATTATTTAACCCATTTTCCTCAATATAATTTTTAAATGTAGAAAACTCTAAATTATCTTTAGCAAGACACTTAGGGCATACGCTATCTTGAGATAAATAAAAACTACCACATCTACTACATCTGTTAAATTCCATATTAATCCTCCAAGTAAATTTTAAAATATTAATTGTATGAAGTATATCATAAAATTATAGAAAATTAAATAGTTTTTTAATAATTATATGAAAAATATTGACAAATTTGTAAATAAATATATAATTATATGGTGTAGGAGGGATAGATATGAAAGCATATGTATGTAAAATTTGTGGATATATTCATTTTGGGGAAGAAGCACCAGAAAGATGTCCACAATGTGGAGCAAGTAAAGATAAATTTGAAGAAAGAATCGAAAACAAAGAAAAAAATTATGCAGATGAACACAGAATAGGAGTAGCTCAAGGGTTAGACGAAGAAGTAGAAAAAGGTTTAAAAGATAATTTTATGGGTGAATGTACAGAAGTAGGAATGTATATTGCGATGAGCAGACAAGCAGATAGAGATGGATATCCTGAAATAGCAGAAGCATTTAAAAGATATGCTTTGGAAGAGGCAGAACATGCTGCTAAATTTGCAGAGTTATTAGGAGATGTAGTATATTCAGATACTAAAAAGAATGTTCAATTAAGAGCAGAAGCGGAATATGGAGCATGTAAAGGTAAAAAAGAATTAGCTACAAGAGCAAAAGAATTAGGATATGATGCAATACATGATACAGTACATGAAATGTGTAAGGATGAAGCAAGACATGGTAGAGGTTTTGAAGGATTGCTAAAAAGATATTTTGAATAATTAATGATAATAAGAAAGAAGAGTTATAAATAGGTTGTAATTCTTCTTTTTTTGTTAACCAATTTATGAGAGAAAGCATAAAATATAATAAAACTAAGAGGAGAATATGGTTACAATTTTTAATCAGATTTATACCTGGGAAAGGAGTATAATAATTATGCAAATTTTACTTGTATTTTTTGCTTTACCTCTAGCTATAATAATAATATCAATAGCATTACAAAAAATTTTAAAATGTCCAGTTTTAGTGGCAAGCATAGTTTTTGCAATTTTTTTGATAGTAACATTTATTGTAAATAATTTGATAGTTTTAGTTCTAGCAATCATTTATGCAATAATTAGTTTTATAACAGCGTTAATTGTGAGCTTTATTTGTAAGATATTAAATAGAAATTGTGATAACAATAATTGTAGAAGATGTAGAACTTGTAATAATTGCAATATGTGCAATTGTAACAATGATACATCAAATGATTTACTTACTATAAGTAGTAGATGTGGTAATTCAAATAATGGGGATATACTTACAATAAGCAGTAATGATTTAAATGGTAATTGTAATGATTTATTAACAATTAGTAGTAATTGTAATAATAGTTGTAATAGAAGAACTCAAAATAATATTAATCCAACTTCTATTGATGGAATAGTTACATTAGGTAGTAATGGAATAACAGATGATAATTGTCAATGCGGTTGTAATAATAATTCAAATAATCAAGTATCAGCTAGAGTAAATGTAATACCAAATTCAAGCACAGATGGAAGAACAGGATGTATTTGTGGAAGATATAGGAGAAGATAGAGTAATAGCCATTATGTAAGCAAATAGTGAATTATCAAAATAGCTTGCATATGGCTTTATTTATAGCAGGATAAAGACATGAAATTTTTTTAATAATGTCTCTATCCATTGAGCTAACTTA
>CAMMMI010000007.1 GCA_946497905.1 uncultured Clostridium sp. | reverse complement strand
CTAAAGTGTGCCAAAATAGCCCGTCCCTAATGGCAATCTCAAGGTCCGTCCCCATTATCCCGAATTTTAGGGATTTAAGGAACGTCCCCTATAAATTTACATACCACTATACTCATATCATCTTTTATTTTACCAAAGTTATTATCTATTGCCTCATTTAATATTAAGTCTGCTATTTTTTGTGTATTTGTAGTTTCTATGTCCTCTAACATATATTTTATCCAAAGTTCTTTATTTTTATATTCTATATTTGAATCTAATATTCCATCTGAGCACATTAACATTATTTCTCCATTTTCTATATCTCTATCAAATTCTTGTATATTATTACCCTCTATTATTCCAGTTGGTAATGAATTTGCCTTTATTATTTGCACTCTTTTTCCTGATTTTATATATGTTGGACATGCTCCACTTTTTATAAATTCTACATTTCCTTTATATAAATCTATTATTGCAATATCTAGTGTTGCAAATATTTCATTATTTTTTGCTATTAAACTTGCATTTATTAAATCTAATGATGATTCTTTATCAAATCCTGATAGCAGTAAGTTTTCAAGCATTTTTAGTGCTTGGTTACTACTTTTTCTCGCTTGATTTCCTGAACCCATCCCATCACTTATTGCCAATAAGTATTTACCATCTTTTAATCTAATATTTAATATTCCATCTCCTGAAAGCTCACTACTGCTTTTTGTCATTTCTCCTTTTCCTATTGTCATTATATATCTATCTGCTGATATAAAATTAAGTTTTTTGCCTACTGTTGTTTCTTGATTTAATATAATTTTTTCTTTTAGTATTTTTGTTAATATATTTTCGATTTTTTCTATTTTTGCTGTTTCTAATATTTCTTCTACATATATTTCTATAATAAATCTACTGTCTTTTTTTATTGATACATCAATTACTGGTATTCCTTTTTGCTTAATTAATTCTGTGATTTCTTTTTTATCTTTTTCGTATAGTTCTTCTTGTTTAACGTCTTGCTCCATTGTTTTAGCCATTGATTTTATTGCTTTTGATACACCATTTAATTGTGTACTTATATTTTTTTGATTTTGCTCTATTTTTTTATTTGATATAAACTTTGCTTTACTTATTTTGTATGAAATATTTATTATTCTAATTATTTGTGATATATTTTCTTCTAAATAGTTACTTATGTCTTTATCATCAAACCCTATAATATAACTATTGCATTCTGCAAAGATTTTTAATAGATTTTCTCTGTCTATTTCTTGCTTTTCTAATAACAAATTAAATATCTTATCTACTATCTCTCCTTCTGAATTAGATATATCATCATATAACATGTTTTCTTTATATGATTCTAAATTGCCTAGTAATTCTATAATAAATATTTGCTTATTTTCATTTAAAGCTGTATTTGCTTCAAATGTTGTATTTTCTAGTGTTTTGTATGTATTTGCCATTTCTTGTATTGCTTCTGATACATTATTTAAGTTTTCTGCCACATCTTTTGTTCTATTTAATGCTCTATTGGGTATTACAGGAAATAATTTTGATTTTCCTATAAATTCTTCTATATCAATATGTATTGTTTTTGGAATTGCTAATAATCCTATTGATGCTACTAAAATTTCTTTAAAATGTATTAATTCAACTGTATAGCCATTTGATACATAAGCTAATATTACATTTCCTATAGCAAAACCAATTATTACTCCTATTTTTCCAAATCTATTTAGTATTCCTGCTACCATTCCTGATATTGCATATGCTGCTATCATTATTGGTTCTGAACCTGTTATTACTCCTAATGTTACTCCTATAGAAACTCCAGATGTTGTACCAACTAGTATTCCATTTTTCCATCCTAGTACCATTACTATTAAAATGCTTAGTACATTTTTTATTTCAATTCCTAATATATTTAAATTCCCAAAAGCTGTTACGGCTATAGAAAGTATAAGGCTTGTCCCTATTACCTCTTCAATTGAAAATGCTCTTTTCGTTGTAAAATCTTGTAATACAACTATTGAATTTACAAATATTTTGTAAAATACTAATGCTATTATTGATATTGTAATACTTGATAATATATCATATACTGTAAATCCTGATATTGCAAATTTTATAATTTGTACTAATATTGTTGCTAAAAATACATTTTTTCCTACTTTTAATTTTTCGTTTCTTTCTTGCTCATTGTATATAGGTTTTAAAATAAATAGGGAAACTATCATTACTAAGGCTGTTAGGAAATAATCTAATGCTCCTCCTACACCAAATTTAATAAGATTTCCTAATAGTGATATTCCTAATATTCCTAATAATGGTACAGAAGTTGCAAAAAAAGCTCCTAACATACTTATACTGAATATCGAAAATTCTCCTCCTAAACCTACAAATGATAACATAAAAGAAATTATATATAATACTATATATTCTTTACAAAATATATTTGCAAAAATTTTGTTTATATTTTCTTTTACTTTACTTTTTTCTGCTTCTATTGTATTTTCATTTATATTTTGAAACATCCTTACCACCTCTTTGTTTTTTATGGTCTTATTTTACTACTTGTCCTTTGTGGTTTTTGTCTTTTTTGGTAATTTATTACTAAAAAGTTTTTTACATTTTTTTATGTTTATTTTTTATTTTTCTTATATTATTTCATTTTGTAGTTTTTATTTTATTATAATTTGTTGAATTTTGCAATAGTAAGAAAAAAGTTTAAATAAATTGTTATAATTAATGTTACTATTCTCAGTCACATGGGGAATAATACAGTTCTGAATTGTAACTAATAATAGATTTAACACAAAATTACCATTTTGGAACGCGTCCCAAAATGGTAATTTTATTATTTTAATACGAATTTTTTAATGATAACTATGCCTATTACAAGTATTCCTAGTGAACTTATTGCAAGTATTATATATGCTATGTAATTTACTGTTAATCCTGTAGCTGGCACTATATTTAACCCTTCTGCTCTATCATCATCTTCTTCATAAGTTGTACTATCTCCTGGAACATAATTACCTGGAATAGTTTCTAATCCTGCTCCCCAAGTTTTTTCTACTTTTATAATCTCTGCATTATTTTCTCTCATATCTTCATCACCAATTGATGATATTACTCGAGTTGCACTTACCTCAATACTTGCATATCTTCCTGAAGTTAGATCATTTTGATTTAATGTTTCTGTTGTTATTACAGTATTTGTATTATTTAATGTATCTTCAACTTCATTAGATAATAATCCATCTGTTATTAAATTGCTTTTTTCATTATTATCTTTAATAACCCATCTTTCATTTTCCTCTAACAACATATTATTATCTAAATAATCTATAAGCATACTAGGTGTCAATTTTGTTTCATTATTTTTATCTTCATATCCTTTTCCATACAAATAATAGTCTTTAGATTTATAATCTAGTTCTGATATATTTGTAACTTTTAATTCATAAGTAGCTTTAAGTTTTGATCCCTTGGCTAATTCATTATCCATCTCTATTTTTAATTGTGGTTCATTAGCTGATTCTTTTATATATGTTATGTATTTTGGATTATCCTCTATTGTTCCATCTTCATTTATACTGGCATCTACTAAAGCTAAACCATTACTTAAATTCATTTTTACGCTTTTTAATCTTTTATCAAGTTTTAATATTTGTTTTGCTCTTTTAACAATACCAAAATCTATATTTTTCATATGGTTTTTGTATTCTTCTTTTTTAACAGCATATCCATTTTCAATTTTTATTAATCCATTTTCATCTTTTTCATATTGATCCATATCTGTTTCACTAGAAGCATACTCAAAGTTTACTTTAAATATAGGTGTAGATGAAGTCATTTTTGTTATAATGCCAATATCTTCTTTAGCCTCTTCTTCACTATACGAATCAGTTATTTGTTTATGTGTTTCATAGGTAATTACTTGAGTTTGTGCATCTATTTGTTCTCTTAGTTCATAATTATCAACTGCATCTGATACTCTTACTTCTTTTCCATTTTCCCATTCAACACCTTGATAATTTTGCTTAAATTCGTCTTTATACCATTCATCATTTGTTCCTTTTGCTTCATATGAGTCTTTATTAACTACTGTACTTTTATAATTTTGTACTTTATAGTTTTCATCTCCCCACATAAATTCTACTGTATATCTTCCTGGTATAAATCCATCTATAAAATATTCACCATTTTCATTTGTTTTTGTTCTAGCTTCTACCCACTGTTTACTACTGTTATCATATACCTTTGCTATATTTCCATTTTCATCTTTTAATACAACTTCAACATCTTTTATTCCTGATTCATTATCATCTAATCTTCCATTTCCTTGTCTTTCTTCTCCAGTTTTTAATGTTTCTTCTGTACTATCTTCAAAAACTTTTCCTGAAGCCATTCTATTATCTTGTAGAACTAATTTAATTCCTGGTGCTCTATCTGTATCATCTTCAAAAGTTGTCGTATCACTTGGCACTGCACTTTCTGGCCTTGAATCAACATCTATTCCCGCATATATTTCTCCTTCTTTAAATGTTGAATATGATGTTATTTCTGCTATATTTTCTAAGTTTTCTCCATCATTTACTACCTTTTTTATAGCTTCATTATTTAATTCAAATTGAATATATATATATCTTTCTTGCTGTGCAGCAATCTCATAATCTAATGAAATTATTGCTTTTTGATAATTATTATCATATTCTTCTGCTTGTTGAGTTTGCATATTTATAATATTACCTTCTTGATCAATATCTGTGCCATAACCTAACATAGTATAGTTATTATCAAAATAATCAACTATTGAATTAATTTTTGATGTAAGATTTGTTGACTGATTTTTCAAAGATATTTTATATGTCAATTTTGCTTTTAAATTATCTTCTTCATTTGGTGCTTCATAATTGTAATCTGATTCATATATTGGTCTTGTATATGACATGTCAGAATATTTTTCTTTGAATTTTACTCCTATTCTATAATCATTTTGATATGTATCTGTATCTTTTGCATTTTGTTCGTCTTTATTTATACTATCTAGTTTTTGTCCATATTTATAAACACTTCCTACTCCAACAAATTCTAATTTTATATTTTGTAAATCTTTCACCAATGCTACATCAGGTTGTTCTCTTTCATATAGTCCTAAATTTATATCTTCTACAACTTCTTTATTATTATCCCTAATATAATCTATTACATTTTTTCCTCCAATTTTTATTAGGTCTAAATTACCACCATATGCATTTGTTGTTGATGAAGTTATTAAATATTTATTATAAACACCATATATTGGATACTCAGCACCAGTATAACCATATTTTAAATCTGTATCATTTCCATAAATTAAGTTACTTTGATAATTTGCAGAATCATATTCTAAAGTTGTTACATTTCCATTTTTGGCTATTGCTCCTTGTTTTTCTATTGTTAAATATTTTTCATTAAATGTTGTTCTATTAGATCCTTCTTCTGCTTTTGATGCATGCCAAGTACCTACTCCATTTTTTACATTTGAATAACTTAATCCATTATATTCAAATTCTATATAATAATCTTTCAATTTATCTATATTTACTTTTGTAAATTTATATGCACCATTTTTATCTGTTTGAGCACTATTAACTATTTTATTTGTTGTAGAATCTATTAAAGTTACTTTTACATTTTGTACTCTCTTATCTTCTGAATTTTCATCATATATATCATTTCTAATATATTCTTTTCCATCTCCTCTATCTTCCCATACAAATCCAGTAAGATCCACATATTTTCTTTTATTTTTAAGTTCTACATTTACTGTTACATCTTTTTTTACAGTAACTTTTGCCTTTAATGTATTCGAAACCTCTTCATAATATGAATTAGGATTTTTAGTTTCAATAATTTTATACTCTCCTGTCAATAGACCTTTAATGTTAATTTCTCCGTTTTTATCAGTATAATATTCTGTCGCATTTGCTCTTGATGTAACATAATTTATTTCACCAGTTTTTGAATTTACATGTACATATCTACCATTTTTATATTGTAAAATAAATCCTACACCCTGTAATTTCTTTCCACTATCTGCATCTTTTTTTACTATTTTCAAATTTCCTCTTTCTTCTGCTTCCATACTCGAGAAGATTATTCTATCCTGACCATATTGACATCTTAAAATTATTATACGAACTTTTTTATTATCTGATGTTCCCTCTCTTGCTTTTGCATTAGCTGCATACCAGAAATCATCTCCTGTAGCTGATGTATAACCGTCTTGATCAGTAGCTGGATACCAAACACTAAATTTTTCTGCGCCTCTTCTGTCATCTAGTAAACTTTTAGTATTATTGTTCCAATAGTATAATACTAACATATCTGATCCGTCAGTAGTCATACCACCAATTGAAAATTGCTTATTATAATTTTTTGCAAAATATGCCATAGTTTCTAATCTATATATTGCTTTTTTAGTTGTATCATCCCCAGAAGAATAAGATAAGTCATGAATAGTTCTTCTATATGCTCCTATTGTAGCAGTTCTATCAGGATATATATCTATAACATTCTTTACCTCAAATATATCTTGATTTCCACTTCCATTATTAGCATGCCTATTTATACAATTCCACATATACATAGTAGTTTCGTCAACATCACCTGTAAGTGTGTTATTTGATCCTGTCCCACATTTTATTAACAAATTTTTCATATTTATTCCAAAAAATTTTTCTGGATCGTTTTGAGCCCAATTATATAAATCTGTTACAGTTTTTGGAAGACTGCTATCTTTATTTGCGGCATCTAATTCATCTTGGGTAATCGTAGCTGCT
Organism: uncultured Clostridium sp.; assembly: GCA_946497905.1. Lineage (GTDB taxonomy): Bacteria > Bacillota > Clostridia > TANB77 > CAG-508 > CAG-269. The sequence continues at coordinate 22,381 of CAMMMI010000007.1, read as the reverse complement.
AAAGAAGGTTTGGCTATAATAAGCCAAAAAACAATTATCAAAAAAACTACACTAATTACAAATTTTAATAAAGTTTTCATTTTAAACCTCCTTCTTCTTTTTTCTATATATTATAATCGCTACAGTCAACAATATAACAAATATTACCGATCCTATTGCTAAAACTACTTTACCTGTACTTAATGAGATTATTACTTCTGCTTGTCCCATATCATCTTCTCCATCAACATTATTTCCTGGAGTAGAATCTATATCGTTTATGTTTAAATTATTACTAGCATTTTGTATCTCTGCTTTATTGATTACATTTCCTAGATTATCATTATTCATTGTTTTTGTTAAAACTAAATTTATTGTTTGAGTCTCACCTGGATTTATTTGTGTATTAGCTAATGAATTATTGTGTAATATAGCATCTGATGATAAATACCATCCATTATTATTATTTTGATTAAATTCTAAATCCTTTGGCATATAGTCTATAATTTCATTTACTTGACCTGGTATTTCGCCTTCATTAGTTACTTTAATCATATATTCTATTGTAACTACAGTTCCTGCCAATTCTTTAGCTATTAATTCTATTTTAGCTAAATTTGCATTATTGTATTCTGTTACAGTTTTCGAATTTCTATTTTGAATTGTTATTCTACTTACTGTTTTATTTAATGATAAATCAAATATACTCTTTTCATAAAATCCTGCATCTATATTTTCTCTATCAGTATTATTTAATAATATCTCATTTGTAATAGCTATTTCTTGTTGTACATTATTAATACTTACATTTTTAGAAATAATATCTGAGTTTAAAGATGAATCAGCATTTTCAACTTGATATTGAGTTACAGTATATTTACTTGTATCATATTTAAATCCTACCATATATGAACCTGGATCTAAATTTTCAAATTTATACTCTCCTGCATTATTAGTTGTTGTTTGTATCATATTTCCATTATCATCTAAAATTACTTGACCTGTACTTGCATCAAAAAGAATAACTTCAATTCCACTAATTGATTCACTCTCATCTCTTATTCCGTTTTTATTACTATCAAGCCATGCCTTTCCACTTATAGCTCTTTCAGAATCTGTTTGAATATATCCGCCTTCTATTTTATAACTTACAACATTTGATTCTACATATCTATCTCCACTTATTACTGATATAGTATTTTCTAGTTTTCCTAATTGACTAGTATTTTCACCAACTACTGTATCAATTATTAAATTAACTTCTTCGTTTGCTTTTAATGTATATTTTGCACATAAATATGTATCTCCATCTTCACTGTCTTTTTGATAATCTGCATTAGCAACTTTTTCACCATTTTGTTCAAAATATGCATCTTTTACATCTAATATCGATAATATATTATCTTCTACCAATAATTCTGCATCTATATTAGAATTATTCTTTATATTAGCTATAAATTGTAAGTTATTTCCTTCCTTAATATATTCATCTTTTATACTTCCTTGTTGTGTTATTTCTATATTTGGAATAATATTACTATCTGATTTTGTAATTATATTAGAATAATATTTATTTTCGTCTAATTCAGCATTACATGAAAAATCATATGTTTTCATTTGTCCATTAGTATCAACTTTATTTATATATAAATCTAAGAAAATATCTATAGTTTCGCCTATATCTAAATCTTTTATTTTTATTTTTATATTATCATTTGAAGTTTCTTCGTAAGTATATTTTTCTGTATCTTCTCTATATTCTTCATTTAAAGTTACTCCATCTGATAAAGGTATATTTAAAATTATATCGTTTAATTTTCTTTCAGAAGTATTACTTACCTTATACACAAATGAATTTTCATACCCTATGCTAAATGGTACTTCTTCATTTTTTGCATATAAAGTTATTAATTTTAAGTCCGCTTCTTTAATTTTATTTCTCATTATTTCTTTTGAAAAACTAACCTCATCAGATTTAACATCTAACATACCTATTGTTACTTCATCATTTGTTTTTATTTGATTTATTGTAAATTCATATTCATATTCAACAGTTTCACCATTTTTTAGTAAATCTTTTTCATATGTTTTCTCTAATATATCTGTATCTTCTTTATAATTAGTTACCATAATAGGTAATCCAGTAACTGCATCTTTAGCTTCTTCTTCTTTCATATTAAAAAATGTTACATTATTATTTCCATCTATATCTTTTTGTGTTCCTGTCAATGAAAATTTATTTAAATCTTTACCTGTATTATTTGTAATAATTATTTTATGTTTTACTGTTTGTCCTTCAAAAATCTCATCATTATTTTCTATTTCTTCTCCTGCTGACAAAGTTTGCACTTTTAAATCTAATCCATCTATGCTTTCATTTACGCTTAAAAGCATATTACTATTCTCTTTTCCTTTTAATTTAAATACTGAATAGTCTTCAGCTTTTTGTTCTTTATATTCATAGTCTAATTTAGTTATTTGATAATAAGTATCTTCTTTTTGTAGATTTTCTGGTATTTCTATTTTATAATTAATACTTATAACTCCACCAGGTTTTAACTCTGGCAATATTATTTTAAACATTTTAACATCTGAAATATTATCTACTTTATCATACCATTTATCACTATTTACTTCTGTATTCTCAGTTGCATATAAGATACTAACACCTTCATAATTAGTTTCTATTTGTTTTAATAATTGTGCATTTATTGAAGATTTAAATTCACTATTTTCATTTGTAGTATCAATTTTACCAACTATTGATAAATTCTTTATATTTTCACTATAATTATTTATTACTGATGTACTAACATCAACTTCTCTTTTCGCTGAATTTGTATCTATTTCACCTGTAATAGTTTTTTGAGAAAGTGTTTCTATTTGAGAATTTTCACCATTATATCCAGACATTTTGCTATACATTAATACTCCATATTTAGAATTAATATTTACCTCTGCACTTGTCAAATTTTCTTCATTATTTCTATTCTCATTTGTATATTTTAATACAACAGCTGATTTTTTTGTTGGTGTCAATTTATTAATAGTTATATTTGCATTTATAATAATTTGTATGCCTTGATTTACATCGTTCTTAAACTCTTTTTGCTCTCCACTTAATTTTATTTCTATTTTCTTTTCGTTTTTATTATATTGTACACTTTCTACGTTCATTTCATCAGCATACATTTTTTGAATAGATTTTACATCTATTTTTTCTACTTCTTCTGGAAGTGCTATTTCTATATATGGATTTTTATATAAATCATATTTATTACTGTTTGACATTAGAGTTGCAACTATTTGAACATTTTCATTTTCTTGTAATGTAGAAAAATTTGTATTATTTAATTCAATTTTTGCTTCTGAAACTGTATCTAACAAATTCATATACGAAATATATGTATTTGAATTTACTTTAGTAACACTTTTTAATTTATCTACACTTTTTAAAAATTCTTTCGAATATTGAGTTTCAGATTTTATCGCCTTTATTAATGCAATTTGTATGTTACCTTGAGTTACAGGTTTGCTTAATATAATTTTAATATTTTCTATATTTTCTATTTGTAAACTTATATCACCGTTTTCATCTTCTTCTATATTTTTATCTATATTTAAAATAGTATTATTTTGGTCATCTAATACAGAAATATTCCCCTCTTCTCCTAATATTTCTAACATTTCTGCTTTATTTAATTTTATCATTTTATGATATATACTATTATTAGTTGAATATTCATCATTATTTGAAGTTACAAAACTATTAACATCTGTATCTATTTCTATATTTGATATATTATTTATATCTGAGATCTCTAAATTTACATTCTCTTGATACTCTGTTTCATTTCCAATATTAGCATATAAATATCCTTTATATTTATTATTTGTCATAGTTTTTTCTACTGTTATTATTTCTCCTAATTGATTTGCTTGCACATCTTTAGTATCTTGTTTTTGTATTAGTTCTTTAGTATATACTTCCAATTCTAATTTAGTATCTAAGTGGAATGTATTACTTTCTAAAGTATTATCATAGTTATATATTATTTTATATTCGTCTTTTCCAGTTCCCCATGATATAATATTACTTTCTGAATTTACATTAATATTTTTGTGTATAACTATTTCTCCATTAGTTTCATCATATGTATAATCATTCTCATTCATTTTCTTTCCATTATTTAATATTCCTACTATTTGCATTCCATTTTCTTTGTTAGGAACTTTTACAGTTAATTTCTCTTGTTTTATTGGTAATACATTATTTACAACTTCTACATCTATTTTTTGTTGCAATAATATTTTTCCATCACCCATTACCAAATATTTATCTATATCTTGAGACAAATTAGTTTCTATATCTTCACTCCATAATGCCGCTATTTTTAATTCTCCTTTTATTTGTTGTACTTGTTCATCATTTTGATAATCTCCTTCTAGTGTTATTAAGGTTTCTCTATCAAAATAATCTGCTTCTATTTCATCCTTTTTTTCAAATTTTATTGGTATCTCTAATTCTACTTGATTTCCATATATTATTTGATTTAAATATATTTCATTTTCTCCTACAGATTTCACATATTTACTGTCTATCTTATCTTTTTCAATAGTAAAATTAGGATTATTTATTACTATTTTTCCATTATTTAACGCTCCTGCATTATTTATATTTAAATTTATATATAAGTTATCTCCATTTAAAATAGACATAGTTTTACTATGTGCATTATTCTTTCCTTCTTTAAAATAGACATTAAATTCAATATTTGTATTGCCTATTTTGTATTCTTGACTTTCTAAATTTTCATATATGGCAATAGATAATCCTCTACCTATTTCAAAAAAGTTAATCCCTATCATTACCAACATTAAAACAATACTGACTATTGTCCTTAATATCCTCTGCTTCATATCGTTTCCTCCTCTGATTTATTATATTTATACTAATTTATTTATGCTTATTTATCAATGGTACTTTTTAGTAAGAACTTATGCCTAATTACGGATATCATTTTTAGATAATTTTTACATTTTTTTTATATTTTCATTACATTATTATTACATTTCATATTATATTTTTTAGCCTTTTTTGGAACAAATTGTATAAAAAATAATCAATTATTGTAAGTTAGAAACCCGTAAAACAAAATAAAACTGCTAATTATGATAATCAACAGTTTTATTTTTTATTCTATTTATTTAAAGCCTTTTTCTTTATGATTATTATTCCTACAACTACAACCATCAATGATGTTACAACTATAGCAATTATTATAATATGATTTCCATTTTGTCCTGTTGGTGGAGTTACTGTTACTAATTGTGCTAAATCATCATCTGGTTCATCGTTTTCACTTGGTAAATAGTTACCTGGTGTTGATGATATTATATCTCCGCCTCCACTTTTATCTATTTTAATTATTTCAGTATAGTTATTTAAATCTATTTCATCTGCTACTGACAATACTTTAGAAACATTTAAATTTACATATGCACTTTCTGTAGGTTTTAATTTTTGTCCTGCTAGTTTTTCTGTATACAATATTATACTTCCTTTTACAGTTTCATTATTATATACTTCTGTAACTAATAATTGTGATTGTTCCATTTCTTCTTGTGTTTTTATTTCCCATCCGTCTTCTTCATTCTTAGAAGCTTCGAATTCCCAATCTTTATCTAAATAATCTATAATTGCTGTTGGTGTAATTGTTACTAGTTTATTTGGATCTTTATCTGTTCCAAATTTATAGTATTCTTCACTTATATAGTCTAATTCACTATTATTTTTTGCTGTAATTTTATATTCCACTTCTAATGTAGAACCTTGTATTAATTCTTTGTCCATTTCTACTTTTACAATTCCATTAGGTGGATTCATTCCCTCAAGAGGTCCTTGTGCCGTAACATATGGAGATCCTTTAGTTATATTTCCATTATCATCTAATTCTACATCTACAAGTACTTGACCATTTGGTAATGTTACTTTTAATTTACTTACTCTCTTAATTAATTCTACTTCTTGTCTTGGTCTTTCTACAATACCAAAGTCTATATTTTTAATTTCATATTTAAGTTCATCATCTGGTGAAGTCGTTACATTCATCTCTGTATCTTCTACTGTTATTCCCATTGTTGGTGTTGTAGAATCCATAGTTGTTATTGTCGGTGTTGTAGAATGAGTTATTGTTTTTAGTTCATTGTCAATTGCTTCTCTTTGAGCATAATCATCTATTGCATCTGTATATCTTGGTCCATTTTCTTCTGATTTATACCATGTGTCATCTTCTATATTTTTATTATATCTGTCTTTATCATATATTGTTCCTTTATAGTTTTGTACTGTATATGTTTCATCTCCCCATGTATATGTCAATGTATAATCACCTGGAATAAATCCTTCTATTAAGAAGTCTCCATTTTCATCTGTAGTTGCATCATATGCTTTACCTGTTCCTGTATTTTCTGTTAATCTAATTTTAACTCCTGATATTCCAGGTTCTCCTTCATTGTATTGACCATCGCCTTTTCTTTCTTCTCCAACTTTTAATTCATTTGTAGTTTCGTCTAAGAATACTTTACCTTGCATTTCTCTTGCGTCTGCTACTTCTAGCCTTAATGCTGGAGCTCTATCTGTATCATCTTCAAATGTTTTTGTATTTCCTGGTTCTGCATTTCCTGGGTTAGAATCTACATCTATACCTGCATATACATTTCCTTCTTTATCAAATACTGAATATGAGTTTATTTCTACTACATTTTCTAGTAAATTGTTTTGTCCCTCAGGAGTTCCTAGTTCGTCTATTATAGCTTTAACTGCTTCTCTTGATAGCTCAAATTGTATATATATTGCATTTTGTTTTTGTGCTTCTATCTTAGAATTTGTTTCTATTATTATTTTTGTGTATTTTGAATTGTTATATGTTGTGTCTTTAGTATAGTTTAGGTTTCCTGTAATTTTTCCATTTTCTATTCCTGTACCTACTCCATTTTCTGCTATTTCATATCTACTATCAAAGTAATCTACTATTGAGTTTACCTGTGATACAAGGTTTGTAGCTTGATTTTTTAACATTATTTTATATGTTAATTTTACTTTTAATTCTCTACTTTTATCTTGATCTTCAAATGTGTAGTCTGATTCGTATATTGGTCTTGTATATGTCATACTAGAATATTTATCTCCAAATTTAACCCCAACATTAAATATACTATTTTCATCCTCTTGTGATTTTTCTTTTTCACTTTCAACTATTTTTGCCTTTGTTCCGTAATTATATGTATGTCCATATCCATTTATTGAAAGACTTACATTATCTAAATCTTTTACTAATGCTAAATCTGGTTGTTCTCTTTCATACAATCCTAAATTTATATTCTTAATTTCTTCTTGTCCAACTACATAATGATCTAAAATATTATATCCTGTCTCATCTGTTAGAGCCGTAATTGGGAATTTACCTTTATCCTTTAAGGTTAATACTTCTGCATTTTCATCTTCAAATGTTACATTTTCGAATCTTGATTTATATTCTTTTTCGTCTTTACTATATGTTAAATCATGTACTTTATTTCCATTTGAATCTTTTGTTATACCTGTATTTTCTCCTGTACCTTCAACAATACTAAAGTTATTATTAAATGTTCTTCTTGTATTTTCATTTTCTGCTGCTTTTGAACCATTGTCTTTATCTATATATGGTATAACATTTGTAAATGTTAATCCATCATATTCAAATTCGATATAGTAATTTCCTAAATTTTCTACTTCTACATCTACAAATTGATATGCTCCTCTATCTGCTGTAGTTGTTTCTTTTATTACCTTTCCTGATTTATCTTTTAATCTTACTGGGATTCCATTTAATAATTTATCTTCATAGTCAAATTCTCCATCATTATATAAATCATTTCGCATGTCTTGTTTTTCTGATTGCTTATCTAACCATACATAGCCTGAAAGTTTTATGTATTTTTGTTTATTTGGTATTTTTAATTCTGAAGTTTTATCAACTACAACTGTACCTTCTACTCCTTCTGATATTATTTCATAACCATAATTAGGATTTTTCGTTTCATATGCTACATATGTACCTACTAATAAATTCTCCACTTTAAATTGTCCATTTTTATCTGTTATGAATTCTGTAGCTTTACTTTTATCAACATATGATATTGTTTTATCTGAATTTTGTCTTACATATTTACCTGTATCTTTATTTTGTATTATAAATCCAACTCCTGGTAATTTTATTTCTGAATTATTTACTATTTTTATTACTCTCAAATCTCCTGATAAAGGAATTTTGTAATTAAATTTTTCTTTAATAGTGTCATCCTTTGTATATGGTTCTCTTCCAATTAAGTTTTGGAAACTTGCTCCGCTTAAGCTTTCTAAAAACCACAATTTTGCACATTTCACCTCATACTTACAAGTTCCTGATATACTAGTAATTTCCCTTACACCTTTATCTGTAGGTATTAACACATAAAATGGTTTTCCAGATTTTATATCACTTACCTTAGTTTCCACTAAATCTTTACCTTGATATCTATTATACAATATATTACTTATTGCTTTTCCATCCTGATCATATACAGAAATATTACTTAATGTTCCTGTAAATGACCACTTAAATGGTCCTACTTTTATATATGATTTTCCATTTCGAGTAACTGAATTAGCTTTTATCTTATTTTTATCTGTAATATCTTTAAAACTTTGCTCTTCTTTAAGATTTGTTGCATAATTTTTAGCTTCAGTTATAAGATAATCATATTGTGCTTGCCCTGCATTTCCTGTCATAAATGATTTATCTATTCCATGCTTTCTTCCCACATTTTGTCCCCATTCTGGTATATAACTCCAAATTGCATTTGCTACAGGACCATATTGCTTATCTATTCCACTTGCTTCTGTCCCATTATCTTTTGATAATATATATGCAAGTACTCCATTTTCCCATGCTGTAACTTTGGTTTTATTTGCTTCATTAGTAGATTTTAAACCTTCTATCGTTACTATTGAATCTACTCTATATGTTACTTTCCATCCTGGTAATGCTTGACCATGTTGTAGACAAAATAAATTGTTATCATATATATAATCATAATATGATCTGTACAATATATCTCCGACTTTATAATTAGTATATGATGCTGCATTTGATATATTAGCTATACATAGCATTGCAAATATTAAACTTATTCCTAATATAATTTTGTTTTTAATGTTCTTCATAAATTTTATACCTCCTTTCCCTTCTTATATTTCATCTATATTTATATTATTCTTTTTTCTAACAATTACAAGTACTACGATTGCTAATATTACAATTACTATAATGGTTATTCCTGCATAAACAATTCCACCTGTTCTAATACTTAAAATTACATCTGCATAATCCATGTCATTTTCACCTTGTACTTTGTTTGCTGGTGTTGAATTTATGTCTCCTAGTCCTAATTCGTTATATGCTTCTGCTATCTCTGCTGTATTATTTACAAGTCCTGTATTGTTTTCGTTCATTGTTTTTGTTAGTGTTAAAGTTAATGTTTTTGTTTCCCCTGCTGCTATTTTATCATTTGCTATACTTGAATTATATAATACTCCACCTTGTTGATACCAATCTTTATTTAATTCTGAACTAAATTGAAGATCATTTGGCATATAATCTGCTACTTTTCTAGCATATCCGTCTATCTCTCCAGCATTTGTAACATTTATTTTATATTCTATTATAACTGTTGTTCCTGCTAATTGTTTTGCATCTATTTCAACTTTTGCTAATTTTTCATTATTAAATTCTCTTACTGTTGTTCCTGCTGAATTTTGTAATATAATTTTACTTACAAATTTTTCTAGTTTTAAATCAAATGTTTTTAATTCTATTAATCCTATATTAATATCTGAAATATTATTGTCTTCAATTGATATTATATCTGTACCTGTTACTTTTTGAGTATTATTTTCTATATTTAAGTCTGTTAACATTGCATCTGAATTTTTGCTTTCATCTACACCTTGTACTTTATATTTAGTAACTGTGTATTGTGTTGTGTTATATTCAAAAATAACTATATATTGTCCATTTACTATATTATCTAATACATACATACCTTGACCATTTGTTGTTGTTTCTAATATGTTTCCTGATGTATCTTTTACTAAATTATTAGTTTTTGTATTTAATAATTTAACTTTTACATTATCTAGAGTTTTTTCATTTTCATCTTTTATACCATTTGCATTTTCATCATACCAAGCTAAACCACTTATCATTTTTGTTCCTTCTGCAATATCTCCATTTCCTGAGTTATTATCTCCATTATCTGTATTGTCACCATCATTAGCTTTTGTAGGCTCTATTATATGGTTTATAGTATCAGTCTCTGCCATTTTTTGTCCTGCAAATTCTATAACAGCTTTATTAGAAATAGTTTCTGCTTCTTCTCTATCATCCGCTTCATTTACCATCGTTTCTATTTTTATTTCACAACTACCTTTTTCCATTATGTTTAATCTTATTTCTACTTGATTTGTTTCTATTCCTTCAACTTTTTGTCCATCAACTGTTATATTAGTTATTGTTAATTCCTCTGGGATAGTATCTTTTAAAATTACATTTTCTGCTCTACTTTCTGAATTGTTATTTACTACTATTGTATATTCTATTATATCTCCTGCTTTTACGTATTTACTATCTGTATTTGATATCATTGTCATTGAAATATCATAGTTACTTATTTCGTCTGTCCACACATTAGAAGTATATTCTTTAGTACTATCTTTAGCTATTGTATAAAATTTAGATTTATTATCATCAGATGTATTTACAAGTGTACTGTATGACAATACTTTTACTTCCCCAACTTCTAAAGATCCGATATCTACTTCTTTATCATATTGTATTACTTCAGATTGCACATCTTTGTTAATATCTTCTTTGTCACTTTCGTTATCTGGATTGACAACTTCAGCAGTAGCTTCAGTAAATATTTCTTCATCTGATACTTCTTGACTTCCCATTCCTGTATATAAAGTTAATTCTTCTATTTCTAAATTTTCTGAAATATTTGTTTCAACTTTTACATTATCTTGTTTACTCTCTGAAATATTTTCTATTATAGCAAAATATTCTACAGCCCCATTGCCATATATATTTATATTTCTATCTGTAACTTTCTTTACACTTACTCTTAAATTTCCACCTTCTGTTGTTGTTTGTATTTCGTTAGATTCATTTACTGCCTCACCATATTTAGTTTCTATAGTATTTGTAAGTGTAGTGCTTTCAGGTGTTTTTGAATTTACTCTTACTTCATATTCTACAATTGCTTTTTCTCCTACTGCAATTTTTTCTATTGTTTTTTCAAATTTATCTGTTTCTACTTCTTTATAATATGATGAACCTGTATATTCGTAATTTTCTACTGGTTCTACTAATGTTGTACCTTCTGGTATTTGTCCTGTTACTAATACATTTTGTATTTCTTCTGAACCTGTATTAGAGATTTCTACATGGTATTTTATAACTTCTCCATTTTTTACTTTTGTATCTGAAGTTATATTTTTATTTCCTACTGTTGCACTTAATGCTGTTTCTATTCTTGGTCCTACTCCTGTATTCATTTCTATATCTGTTGATTCAATTGTATTTGCTACATTTGTTACACTATTTATATAGCTTACATCATATCCTTCTAATGCTTTTTGATTATATTCAAGATTTTCTGGTACTTCTATGTTATATGTACCTATAATACTTTGTCCAGATTCTAAGCTATCATATTGTATCAAGTATTTTTTACTGTTTCTAGTTGCATTTTGTGTCCATCCATTTTCAGTATTTTGTAAATCATCTGTTGCATTTTCATTTTCTGTATAATAAATTGTTGCATTTTCCATATTTATTGTACTTGCAAGTTTTACGCCTAAATTGTTTGCTTTACTATCAGTAGGGAAAGTTCCCAATACTTCCATGTTACTTATTGGTTCTTGATTGTTATTTATTATCTCTAATTGCACTTCTAAGCTTTTTGCGTCTTGCCCTTTTTCCATTGAAACTGTTTGTTTTTCTTCTTGTCCTACTGTTTCTATTCCTAAATCTTTAATACTATTTATTGCTGTTACATCTGTAGGTGCTACTATTTGTATGTCTTTTGAACTTGTTCCTACTTCTTGACCATTTATGTATTCCATTGTTATTGGTTTTACTGCCGTTGCTGATTTTTTATTTACTTTTATATCAGCATTTATTATTATTGTTGCACCTTCAATTGATTGTTCTTTATATTGTGTTTGTTTTCCTGCTAATGTTATTGTTAAAATTCTTCCATTTACTGTATAATTTTGTATTGTTAATTCATTTTCATAAACTAAATCTATACTATTTATTTCTATTCCTTCAATTTCTTCTGGTAAAGTTATATTTATAGTTGGATTTTCATATAAATTATATTCTTCACTGTTTGTATTTAATATAGCTCTCATTTCAACATTATTTTCAACTACTGTTGATAATGTATCTTTATTAATTTCTAGTCTTGCAATTGTTTTTGTTTCATTTAAAACTATTTCTGATTTAGCTTCTGTTTGCATTCCTGCTGTATATTTTTGGTTATCTGTTACATTTATATTATAACTTGCTACTGCTGTTGTTTGTATTTTATTTATATTTTTAACTATATTTATATCATTTTGTTTTATTGTTTTTTGGTTATTAAAATTAATTGTACCTTCTTTTATTGGTGCTGATGTTCTTATTTCTATATTTTTGGCTTCTATATTTGTATATTCTATATTAATGTTTCCGCTCTCATCAGGTACTGAAGTTGAATCTACTCTTCCTATTACTTGTCCATCTTGATTTATTATTTCTATAAATCCATTTGCTCCAAAAATTTCATCAAAACTTTGCTTACTAAAAGATGTTTTTGTGTATATAATATTTGCATCTAATAATGTATCTTCATCTGCAACAAAATTATTTTGTTCTTTTACACTTATATACTCTGCTGTATTAGCTAAATTTACTACTAATCTTGTTGTAGAATTATAACTTCTATCTATACCAGAATATAGTTTTCCTTTAAATATTTGTTGTTCACTATTTTCTGTTACTATTGCTATTGTTGTATCTTTTTCTTCATTATTTAATGTTATTTTTGTATCATTTGCTTGTATTTCTTTATCATTATATAAAGTTATTTTTTCTTGTGCTGTTATTTCTATATTATCTAAATTTGCGTCTTTTTCATATATATATGTTAATATGATATTTTCATTTCCAGATTTTTTCCAAGTAATTTTATTTTCTTGTGTTAATTCATTTGAAAGTTGGAATTCTACATATCCATTTTCGTTTTTATATTCATATGATGTCATATTGTTTAAATTAACAACTTGTACAACTTCTGGTTGTTGTCCATTTATTTCTGGAATATTAATTTTTGAATTTATGTTTTTTATTGGATAATTATTTTCTTTTAATCCTAAATTTAATGAGAATTGGATTATTCTTTTTTCTTCTCCATTTATCTTCATTACTTTATTTGTTATTATATCTATACTGTTTTCTGCATTTTCTGGTGTATTTGTTTCTACTAGTTTTAAGTTTACATTTCTTGTTGAGTCTATTGTTATATTTTTTTCTGTACTGTCTTTATATTCACCTGTTAATGTTATTTCAGTATTCATGTCTAATAAACCTGTATCTATTTGATTTTCTGTTACAGGTTTTATTTTTATATCAATTTCTGCATTTGTTCCTGCATTTAATTGATTTAAATATATCGTATTTCCTTCGATTCTGTTTACATATTGATTTTCTGTACTAACAATTGTAAAGTTATTATTTGCAATTTCTACTTTTCCATTAAAGTATCCATCTTTTTTAACATTTACTTTTAGGTATAGTACCTGTTCTTGCTCTTCTGATGTGATTTCTAAGGAATTTGTGTTTTTTCCTTCTTTATCTTTAAAGTACGTATTAAATTCTATGTTAGCATGATTTGTAGCTAATATATCTTTGGCATAACTTATAAAACTTGAACCAACAAAAATAAAATTGGCAAGTGTCATTGTTAATACTAATGCTACAATAATGCTAATTTTTAGAAATTTGTTTTTCATTTTTATTCCTCCTTTAAAAAACACTTAAAATTAATATTTCCTTTATATAATATAAATTTTTTGATAAAAAATCAATCATTAATATTAGCATATTTTTTAACTGTTTTCAATAGTTTTACGGACTTACATTTTATAATATAAATATATTCTATATTACACTTTCATGACATTTTTGTAAAATTTGTAATATCTGTCATTTATGTAAAACCACTCACTTATATTATACCGCTTTTTTCCTGATTTTTCAATGGTTTTTTACAAATTAACCATTTATGTTAAATTTTATTGTTACAATTCTTAACTATATAGGACATAATATACCAATAAATATAGTATTTTGAATGTGATAGGAATAATTTTAGAAATTCTAAATTATGTATTGAACCAAAAATACTATATTTATTGGTATATTATGTCCTATATAGCATGAAACCGTAACAAAAAATATTCTACAGCATATTATATTACATAGTTTTAAAAATTTTGAATATATATTTTTAGAGGTGATATTTTTGGATAATTTTAATATTGATGAAAATTCTATTAATAAATTAAAAGATATGATGAATAAAGGTGATCTTTCTGATGTTATTTCACAAATTCCACCTGAAATGCTTCAAAATTTTTCTAAAATGATGTCTTCTAATGCTAATAACGAAAATAATAGCAATGCTAACAATTCTAATAATTCTAATAACAATGATATTTTTAATGCAAATAATAATTCTAATACTTCTAATAGTAATAATAACTTTAACACTTCTGCTACTAATAATAATTTTGACTTTTCGAAAATAGATATGAATACTGTTATGAAAATGAAGTCAATAATGGATAAAATGAATACTTCAAATGACCCAAGAACTAATCTTTTAAATTCATTAAAACCTTATCTACGTGAAGAAAGAAAAAGTAAATTAGACCAATATGCCAATCTTATGAATGTAGCTAAAATAGCTGAACTATTTAACTCAGAAAATAAACCTAAGGAGAATAATTCAAATGATTAGCTTTCCTTTTTTTAGATTTCCATATAATTATAGATATTATAGCCACAATCCTTACTATCTTAATACAAATAACAATTATTCTAATAATAGTAATTATTTTGGACAAAACAATAACTCTAATAATACTAAAATAAATGATGAGATAACTGATAATATAAATTTTAAAAATAACGTTAATAATGAGAATATAGATAATAGAAATGAATATAAAAAAAAATCATCTAGATATAATACATTTAACCCTTTAAATATTAATTTTTCTGGTTTTAATGATATCGAACAACCTTTACTAGAAGTAATGGGTATTAAATTATATTTAGATGATATTATTATACTTGGTTTATTATTTTTTCTTTATAATGAAGGAGTTAAAGATGACATTTTGTTTATTTCTCTAATCTTGCTACTATTAAGTTAAATTTTTATTCTATTTCAATCTTGTCATCAATTATACTCACATATGCTTGTCTATAAAGTGGTTCTTCTTCTCTGTCAAATTCTTTTACTATATTTGCAATTCTAATTTGCACTGTATCTAACATTCCAACAGCAATAATGGCTTGCTTATTCCCTTTAGCTCCTGCATGTGCTAATCCTCTTAAAGCTCCTAATACAATAATGTTTTCTGATGCCATTACTTCTGCTCCTGAATTCACGTCCCCTATTATTACTAAACTTCCCTCTGATTCTAATTTTTGTCCTGAACGTAATGATCCTCTATGGAAAGTTGTTTCAGATATTGTTGTCTTTTTTTCAAATGTCTTTTTTATACTATGTAGTCCTAAACTTTTTGGCATATCAAAATCTATGTCCACATCTATTTTACTTTTTATTAGTTCCTGAATTTGTGCAATTTCTTTGTTTTTTAAAACTTTTCCTACTACTCTTATTGGTGTTTTTTCATCTTGGTATAGTTTTTTTAAGTCTGGTAATTTTCTTTTTAGTGCTGAGATAAGTTCAATTTGCTCTGCTTCTTCATTTAATTTAATAATTATCTCATTTCTCTTTAAGTTAATACTTACACAATTTTTCATTTTTAACATCCTTTCTTTTAGGGAATTAAAACGGCCTTTTTTCCAATTTTGGACATGTCCCCAAATTAGAAAATCCTCCAAAAGGGAAGAAAATGGCGTCCCAAATTCCCTAATTCATAATTTCTACATACGGAATAGCTGACATATCTTCTTCTACATTTTGTGTGTTCATTCCAAAGTATTCTTGCATTATGTCTCTTACAACCTCTGCTGTATAATTTCCATGACCACCATTTTCAACCATAACTACTATTGCAATCTCTGGATTGTCAAATGGTGCAAACCCTACAAACCACGCATGTACCTGATTGTTTGGTGCTTCTGCTGAACCTGTTTTTCCTCCTACTGATATGTTAAAGTCTTTAAACCTAACATAAGCTGTACCAGAACTATCTTGTGTAACAGATTCCATACCTGCTAATACTGCATCTAAATTTTCTTGTTTTATATTCAAATCTTCTTGTTGTTCTTGATTTATTCCTAATTTTTGATTTATAAATGAATTTATTTCTTGTTTTGAGGCTTCTGTTCCGTCTGATTTCCTAATTGTTTTTACTATACTAACATCTATTTGATGTCCTCCGTTTGCTAACATGCTTATATATTTTGCCATTTGTAATGGACTAAATTCATTATCAAGCTGTCCTATTGCTGATTGCAATGTATCTCCAGGCCCCCATGTGGATTCATTTGGATGTAATTTTTGTTTTGATTCTTTACTAGATACTACTCCAGATGTTTCTGATGGTAATTCTATTCCTGTTTTATTTCCTAATCCAAAATATCTTGCATATCTAACTAATGTATCAATTCCCATTCTATCTGCTGTTTCGTAGAAGAAATAGTTACATGATCTTTCTATTGCTTGTGATACATTTAGCCATCCATGACCTGCTCCATAATCAGAATAATACCAACATTTTGGTTGATAATCTCTATATTTTCTATACACACCTGTGTCATTTATTCTTGTATTTAAATTTATAGCTCCTGATTCTAACCCTGCAATTGCTGTTATCATTTTAAAAGTCGATCCCGGAGAATATGAGTTTTGTATTGCTTTATCTACTAATGGTTTTGCTTGATTATTTGTATAATTGTTCCAGTTTTCTGTACTTATCCCTCCTACAAAATCTGCGGGATTATAGTTAGGATAACTTGCCATTGCTAAGACTTCTCCTGTTTTTACATCCATTACAACACAAGCACCTGCTTTTGTGTCAAATCTTTGTCCAAAGCCTCCACTTGCTATTTTATTTATGTTTGCTTCTAATGCATTTTCAGTTATTTTTTGTAAATTAGCGTCTATGGTTAATACTATATCTGCTCCTGCTACTGCTTCTTTTGCTGTATATTCTGCTGTTGTTGTTCCATCTACTGCCATGTCTATCTGTTTTGTTCCATTTTTTCCTTTTAAATATTCCTCAAAAACGTACTCTATTCCCGTTTTCCCTATAATATCATTCATTCCATATGTATCTTTTCTTGATTCATACTCTTCACTTGTTATTTGACTTGCATAGCCTAATATATGTGAGGCTAAACTGCCTGATGTATATTCTCTTATTGGTTTTACTACAATATTTATACCTGCATATTTGTCTGAACTTTCACTAAATTCTGCTACTGCTTCTGCTGGTATATTTTCTGAGATTACCACAGATTTTGTACTACTATACCCATTTACTACTATTTTGTATCTAATTACCATTACTTTTCTTGCTTCTTGAACATTTTCAAATTGAATTTCATATCTATCTTTTAGTTTATAAAATGCTTGCTCTGCTGTAATATTCTCGTCAAAATTATTGTCTTCTTTCCAAGAACTAAGGCTTTCACCTGATATTGTAAATTCGAATGGTTCGATTTTTATTGGTAAAATATCATCATAAGAACATCCGTATTTTTCTAAAGTTTGTATCATATTTAGTATTGCTTGATTTAAATCCTCATCTTCCACTTTTGTTTTGTACATTTCTAAAGAATATTCTATTTTAGAAGTTACTAATTCAACACCTGTCCTATCAACTATTGAACCTCTTGCTGCTTCTAATGAACTTTCTCTTGTTAGTCTAGTGTTTGATTGTTCTCTGTATTCTGCTCCATGTACTATTTGAAGAGTAAATAGCCTAATAATTAATACTATCCCTACAATATATATCAATACAGTTAATAGATTAAATCTTAAATTAATATTTAGCTTTCCCTTTCTTTTTACCAATATTACACCTCTTTTTAAAAATATCTTGTTAGTATTTTATTACCTTTATACTCATTTTCTATATAATATCCTGCTTTTTGAATTAATGGATAAATTATAATTGTCAAAATTAAATTATATATAACTTCTATTGCTAATATTTTTGCAAAATTAAGTATTTCAACACTGTTAGATAATAGGACGTAATTGATAAAATATCTAATAATTTCAAAAATTATTGTTGCTACCAATACCATTACCATAATAGTTATTCTACTATCTTTTGAAAAATTTTTATCAAACAATCCTGCCATAAATCCAATTATTCCTAATCCTATAGCATATGTTCCTATTTTATTTCCTATTACTAAATCTAGTATAAGTCCTGTTACAATTCCATATATTGTACCCATTGTTTTATTAGCAAATAGCCCTACAAATAGTACAAATACAACAAATAAGTTTGGCATTATTCCAGATATAGTAAACCAATTAAAAAAATTTGATTGTAAATAATATATTATAAATATTGTTAATATTAAAACTATATTTATGATTGTTTTTTTCAATTAGTTCACCTCTTTTATTGATTTACTATTACTAATACTGTATCTAATTTATTAAAATCTACTGCTGTTTCTACTAGTGCATATCTGTCTGTTATATTTTGAGTATTCTCTACTTTTTGTATTGTACCAACATGTATTCCTTTTGGATAAATTCCTCCTAAACCTGAGGTTTCTATACTGTCTCCTTGTATTACATTTGCTTCAGTTGGTATATACATTGCTTTTAATGTAGAATTATCATCTAATGTTCCTTTACACACTATTGTATCTTTATCACTCATTGTACAACTAACAGAACTTGCTGTGTCTATGATTGTTTGTATTTTGGCTGTATTTTCTGTAACTGAGATAACATGACCTACTAGACCTTGGTCTGCTATTACTGTCATATTTTCTTCTAGTCCATCTTCTTTACCAATATTTATGACTATTGTTTTTGAATAATTACTTATATCTTTATTTATCACATATCCTGGTACTGTTTTATATTCCCCGTATTTCTCTGTTAAATTTAAATATTCTTTTAATGTGTTATTTTCTGTTTTTATATTTTCTAACTCTCTTAGTGATTGCTCTAGCTCACTGTTTTTATCCTTTAATTCTTCATTTTCTTGTTTAAGATTATTTATATCTGTAAAAAACGTGTTATTTCCACTTAATTTATTTTTTAAATATGTTAATCCATTTTGAATTGGCATAACTAAATTACTTGCTACATTCTCAAAGAATGATGAATTGCTTTCACCATTTGAAAAAATTACTATTAAAATTAATACAATTACAGTTATAATTATTCCTATTATTCCACCTTTTTTGTTTCTATACATTTTTTCTCCTCATTTTATATATTATAGTAATTAAAACTGTCCTTTATTATCTACATTGCCTTCCTCTTAATGTATTAACAACTTGACTTTTAATTATCTTCTTCTACGTGCATTAATTAGGACTGTTTTTAATCTTTCTAAATCTTCTAATGTTTTACCTGTTCCTCTTACCACACAGTCTAAAGGCTCTTCAGCTACATATACTGGCATTCCTGTTTCTATACTTATTAATTTATCAAGATTTTTTATTAAAGCTCCTCCACCTGCTAAAACAATTCCTTTTTCCATTATATCTGAAGCTAATTCAGGTGGTGTTTTTTCCAAAGTTACTTTTACTATATCAACAATTTTTGTAATAGATTCTTTTATTGCTTCTTCTACCTGAACAGATGTAATTTGAACATTTCTTGGTAATCCATCTACTAAGTCTCTTCCTCTTATTTCCATTGACATTTCTGTCATTAATGGCATTGCACAACCTATTTGGATTTTTATTTGCTCTGCTGTTGTATCACCTATTGCTAAATTCATCTCTCTTTTTACATAGTTTACAATATCTTCATCTAACTCATCTCCGGCAACTCTTAGGGAATGACTAACTACGATTCCTCCTAAAGATATAACAGCAACTTCTGTTGTACCACCACCAATATCAACTATTATGCTACCACTTGGCTCTGCTACATCTAATGATGCTCCTATAGCTGCTGCCATTGGTTCTTCTATTAAATATACTTCTTTTGCCCCAGCTTGTAGAACAGATTCTTCAACAGCTCTTTCTTCTACTTCTGTTATTCCTGATGGTACACCTACTACGACTCTAGGTTTTCCTATATTATATCTTTTTCCTACTTTTCCAATTATATTTTTCAACATTAATTGTGTTGCCGTAAAATCTGCTATAACACCATCTTTTAAAGGTCTAACTGCTTTTATTTGGTCTGGTGTTCTTCCTAACATCTCTTTTGCTTCTGTACCAGTTGCCATAATATTTCCAGTTTTTCTATTAATAGCTACAACAGATGGTTCTTTTAATACTATTCCCTTTCCTTTTAGAGTAACTAGTAAATTTGCTGTTCCTAAATCAATGCCTATATCTTTTGATCCAAATGTAAAAAATTTCATTTTAATATTTTCCTTTCTTTCTTAAATTATTTAACATCCTTTATTAAGTTTTATCAGATATCATTTCTGAAAAAATGCTTGTAAAATTCATGTCTCCTATAATTATATGGTCTAAAAGTCTAATCCCTAAAATTTGTGCTGCATCATATAATCTATTAGTTATTGTAATATCTGATTTACTAGGTGTACAATCCCCTGTAGGATGATTATGTACTAGTATTATTTTTGGTGCTTTCATTTTTATTGGTTCAGATAGTACGTCTTTCATACCTATTTCAGCAAAATTTGTACCACCTATTGCAATATCTTGTATTTTAAGTATTTGATTTTTTTCATTTAATATTACTACTTTTGCAATTTCCTTTTTTTCAAATCTAAGTTCATTCATCAGTATTTTTGCTAAATCATATGGTTGTCTCACTTTTACTTTTTTATAATTATTTGGTCTAGACATTCTAATTGCTAATTCACATACTGCTTTTAACTGTATTGCTTTTACTTTTCCTATTCCTTTTATTTTTGTTAATTCTTCTATTGTCATATTTCTTAAAAAATTCAGCTCGTCTATATTTTCGTTGTTCATATTTAATATGTTTTGTGCTATTTGTACTGAATTTTCTTTTCTAGTTCCTGTTTTTATTATAATTGCCAATAATTCTGCATTTGATAAATTTTTTTCTCCATATAATTCTAATTTTTCGTATGGTCTTTCTAATTCTGGCAATTCTTTCATTTTTAGAGACAAATAAATTCCTTCCTTTCTATTTTTTATTGCCCCTAATTATATTTTTTTATATATAAATATTGCCAAAGTCATTCCTATTATACTAGCAACACTTATTTTGAATGTTAATGCAAAACTTAATTTTAAAACTCCTAGGTCTAATGGTATTGGATTTTCTAATCCAAAACTTTGACTATATGATAACCACCATAGCCAATCAACTCTAGATGCCAATTCCCCTAGTAGTCCCCCAACTACTAGTCCTGATAAAATAAATATTAATAATATCCATATATTTTTTTCTTTTGTTGCCATATTTTTTACCTCCATATTTTCTTCTCTTACGGGTATTTATTTTTTCACATATGTATTATATATTGATTTAACATTTTTTTCAAGTAAATTTTGGTATTTTCTTCAATTAAACGATTAAAAAATTACAGAATTATTTATATTTTTTTTTAGGTTAATAGCTATATTGGGAGTAGTATATCCATAATATAGTATTTTTCGGTTCAATACATAATTTAAGAAATTCTAAATTAATTTTTTGGTTCCCTTTCACTTAGTCCTCGCTTCGCTCGACGTGAACATTTCCCAAAAAATTAATAAAGAATTTCTAAAATCATTCCAATCACATTCAAAATACTATATTATGGATATACTACTCCCAATATAGCTGTTAATCTTAACAAAATTTATTTTAAATCTAAATCATTATCAGGATAAAGACATGAAAAAATTTTTCAAAGCCTGAAAATAATATAAAAATC
>CAMMMI010000006.1 GCA_946497905.1 uncultured Clostridium sp. | reverse complement strand
TTTTCTAGGACTTCTATTTTTTATGGACTTTTTCCTTCATTATTTTTCAACCTTAGCACTTCCTAATTATCAAATTTATATATTTTATATCATATATATTTATTATTGTCAAAAACATTTGTTTTGTATTTTGCTTTCAAATATTTAAAAGATAATTAAAAAACTTCTACTATTTCTAGTAAAAGCCTTATATATAAATTGTTTCAAGGATATCCCTTTAAACAAAAAATTCTAAATTGGTTGCGGGGGCAGGACTCGAACCTGCGACCTTTGGGTTATGAGCCCAACGAGTATAAACTCTAAACTGCCTTACTTTTATAGGGTTTGAGAATACTATTTCAATTCTTCCCTAATTTTTCCCTAATTTTCCCACAACAGATTTTAACCAAAAATATATACTTTCCTTATATTATATCTTTTTAATTTTCTATTTACTATATTTATAATACTATTTTTCTTATTTATATGTCAAGACCTATAAAAAAGCTATATTGCAATTTTTCTTCTAGTAATGCGTCTTAATGTATATTTTTTTGTTTGAGTTGTTTTTGTAGAATTAGATGTTTGATTTTGGTTATTATCAGTTATATTTTCTTGTTTTTCTTTAGCTTTCAATTGTTCTTCTTTTTCTCTAAATTTTGTTTCTATTAATAATTCAAAATTCTTTTTCATATTTTCAATAGCTTTTTGCTTTAACCTCGGATTCTTTACAGTTTCTTCTGTTATATTCATAACATCTTCCAAACTCTTTTGTATAGTATCCGTTATATATGTGTTATATTTTAGAATTTGATTATTTTTTGTTTGTCTTAATACATGAGAATAAGTATTAGCAGTTAGTTTGTAATCAGCATGTCCTAAAAATGTTTGTACTGTTTTCATATCAATGCCACTTTCTAAACACCTAGTGGCAAATGTATGTCTTAATTCATGTACTGTAATATGTTTTTCAAAACCATATTTTTTTAAAACATACTGTAGCCTATGTCTTAAATAATCAGATGTTATTGTATTTCCATTTTTAGTCTTAAAAATACTTTCATTGTCTAATAATTTTTCATCTGTAATTCCTAGCTGTTTCATTATTTCAGCTTTATAATTTTCTAATGCTATTTTTAATATTGGCATAACAGGTACTATTCTTTCGCTAGCCTCTGATTTTAATTCAGTATATTTTCTTTCGGATCTTATTTTGTTTAAATCATCATCATAGATGTCGACTATTTGAAATCCTCTACTTACACTAATTCCATTTACTATGTCATCTAAATCTTTCCATAAAAAGCCTGCTAATTCACTTGCCCTTACTCCTAAAATAAATAGTGATAGAAAGGCTATTCCATTATACTCTGATAATAAAATATTTGTTACTGCAATTTGTTCTTCTATACTTAATATTTCTTTCTTTTTGGTTGTTTTTCTTTTAGGGTATTTAGGTTTGTTGACCGGATTATATGGAATTAGTTGCATTTCTTCTTCAGCGTCTGCAAAAATCATTCTTAATATTTTTACTGTATCTTTTATTGTCTTTATTGATAATAATTTATCAGATTTTCTTTCATTATCATTTCTTGTCTTTTTCTTCTTTAATGTTGCCATATAATTTACAAATAATTGAATGTCGTTTTTATCAATTTCTTGTATTTTTCTTTTTTTAAAATACGGTCTAATATATGAATTGATTTTACTTATATAACCTGCTAATGTGCTTTCAGCAATAGTTAGTCTTTTATAATCTTTAACCCATACTTTAATCCATTCTTCTAATGTAACTTCAGACTGTTTTATTCTTAAATAAGCATATTTTTTCTCTTTTTCTTCATAGAATTTTTTTAATAGTCTTGCTTTATCTCTAGCTTCTCTTTCTGTATCTCCACTAACAGATTTTTGTACGGATCTACCATTTATTTTTACAGATACTCTACCTTCCCATTTATTACCTTTTTGTCTAAAAGTACCCTCGCCATTTTTATTTCTTGTTTTTTTATCATTATCTTTTTTCTGTTTCTCTTTCAAAATTTTTCCCTCCTTTAATTAAGGAAACAGAATAAGTCAAAATATAATGATTTTCCTTAATTATAACGTGTTCAATTTCAGATTTCAGCCCAATTTCAAAAAAAGTGGTAAATATCTAAAAATATCTACCACTATTTTTATCAAACCATTCTTGTAACTTTAGTTTGTTAATTACTGTTCTTCGTTTGAACTTTATACAGGGAAAACCTTTTATATGAGTTAGCTCTGACATTAACTTTTCATTTATTCCCATTAATTTACTAGCCTCTTTTATATTAAGACCTATCTTTTCATCAATAGCATTCATTGGTATTCTCCTTAATCCCATTTTATTTTTTTAGGTACTGCATAAGATGTCTTATTTTTATATTCTTCTTTAATACGATACTCTTTTGTTGAATTATGATATTCGTAAATACTACTGTTCCAGTTTCTAAATTCACGATTATTTATGGTCTTTCGTCCTGATAATTCGCAACTTGCTTGAATATGTTGCATTTCTACAATAGCATTTAATCGTTCTTGTCTTTCTTTTTTTCTTTTGTTATAAATATAGTTTTTAACTCTTTGCTTTTGTTTTTCTTTATTTTTTGATTTCCTATCTGCTCTTTCATTTGCATATCTTGAATCTTGTCTAACTATTTTGGAAACATATTGTTTTGTTATATGCAATTTATTTGCAATTTCTATTGTTGATAATTTATCTTCAAAAAACAAAGCAATAATCTTTTCTTTATTACTCATATCAAGCCTTTCAATTAATAATGGTTGACTTTTTATATAACAGTTTTTGAATACAAAAATACTATTATAGGTCTTTTGTAATATTATCTATATAATCACTAAACTTTTTACCTTTTAGACTTGATAATTTCGGTGTTTTATAAACTTGTTTTTGTTTCTTTCTTTTCGATTTTCTATTTTGTTTGAATACTACTGCACTAAAAACAAAACAGCCAAACATTATTAACACAATTAAAATTTTAATCATTTCTTCAACTCCAAATTATTTATAATTTCTGTAGCCTTTATATGTATTTTCTCATCATCATACATGTAATACATCAGCCACATTGTTTCGCCTAGTTGTTTGGCTGTTAATTGTTTATTTTTAATTTTATTTTCTTCTTGTACCTTTTTTAGTGCAACTTGTGCATATTCAATAGCTTTTTTTATGTCCATAGCATTTACCCCCTTTTCTTAAAATTAGAAAATTTATTTTTCTACTAGGTAAATGCCACCCAAACATCAAAAATCGGAAATTTTTTAAAAATTTTTAAAAAAATTTTATTTTTTTCTATTTCTACTTAATTTTTGATATATTGCAATCATTATTTTTTGTTCACAATCTTCATCTATTTTGCCATTTATTTTAGAGGCTCTTTTAATATCTTGTCTAAAGTCTTTTATAATTTTTTCTATTTCTTCATTACTTAAATTATAATTATTAAAAATATTACTCATTTTATAATTCCCCTTTCATTTTTTTGATTTTGTTATCTATAGATTTTCTTCTGTTAAGTATAGTTCTTTCAGCGTTATCTAAAAGTGTTGCGACTTCCATATTTTTATATTCTTCCAGGTAAAACAAAAAGAACACCAACTTTTCATTAAAAGTCAATGTTCTTATTAATTCAAATAGGCATAATTCTCTTAATAGTGAATCAAGTTCCATAACAATATCACATTTTTGTTTTTCTGTAAGAGGAGTCAATGATACTATTTTGCTTTGTGAATTATATTTGTAAAAGGTGTAAGTATCTTCAGTTACTAAATCAATATTATCTATAATTTCACAATATTTCTTTTGTTCAATATAGTATTTTCTTTTGTATTTACGTGCTACTTTCCATATTACCCCTAATATTATTAATCTTTCTTCTTGTGTAAGTGTTTCTTTTAAATAATCTTTCATAATTACCTCCAAATTTTAGATTGGAACTTGTCCATCAAAATTTGAAAGTAACCCTATATTAAATAAAATTAACCTCCTTTACACAAAAATTGACTGTTAGAGTTGTTAAGTAATGATTAAGTATCATTAGTAATTTTCATCATTTTTCTTTTGTATATTACTCCAAACTCTAACAGACAAATTCTGACAGGATTATACATATAATTGCAATAAAACTTTGTCGAAAATTGTCCTTGAGTTTTGTTGAATTTTGTCGCATTTAACAATATGTATAAATCGTATAATTATGATATAGGGATTTAAAACAGAATTACATATCAATTCTGGCATATTATTTTGTGCAAAATTGATATGTAATTTTTTCATTAATAACTATAAAATTATATAATGGAGGCGTAAGTAATGAATTACGATAAAATAGGGGAAAAAATTAGGCGAATTAGAGAAAAAGAATTAAAACAAACTAGAGAAGAATTTGCCGAAGAAATAGGCATAAGCATACATACTGCTACAAGATTAGAAAATGCGACTAGCAAAGTAAATAATATTGAAACATATTTAAAAATATCTGAAATTACAGGCTATACAATAGAAGAATTATTATTACAAAAAGATGATAGCAAAAATAGAGAAAGAATTAGAAGAAAAATAGATTATATTTTAAATGTAGTATCTGAAGAAGAATTGGAATATATCTATGTAAATATAAGTCAATTTATAAAATTTTCACATAGGAAAGAAATAAATACTCTAAAAGATATAAAAGAAAAATCTAAAAGTAACAAAAAAGAGATTCACTAGCTACGGCTAGTAATCTCTTTTATTGATTTTCACTTTTTATATGATTTAAGAATTTTTTTAATAATGTATCTGTAGATACTCCTAATATTTCAGCAAATGCACCAAGTTCATAGTCTACAACTGTCCTTTTACCAGACTCAATAGCAAAAATTGCTTGTCTATGTATATCTAAACCCATCATGATTAGTTTGTCTGATAATTGTTGTGCAGATAAACCTTTTTCAATTCTATAATATTTAATATTTTCTCCTGTAACATTTAATTTTCCATTTAAATCTGTATATGGATTTCTAGTATTCATAATCAACCTTCCTTTTTATTTCATAACAGGTTGATTTTATCATTCTTTTATGTTATTATTTGAAAGGCACACCTTTCAATATTACTTTAAGAATAAATTATTATATAAAATAGGAGGTATATCATGGTATATAAATTAGAAAAATTGCAAAAAGAGATTCAGAAGAAAAAAGACGAATTGGATCTACTAATTGCTAATAATGGAAAGCAAGATGATATTTACATTAAAAGTATAGAACTTGATTCTGCTATAGCTGTATATTTAAAAGCTACTAGACAGTATGATGAGGAGAACAAAAGACTTATTGGAAAATATGAAAAATTACTAGAAAAAGACTATAAAGAAGAAATAATAACTATGATAAAAAAAGATGTACTTGAAAAGGTAGGAGATGTGTCAGATGAAGAACTAGAACATTTTTGCAATAATGTATATATTCTCTGTTCTTTAAAGGCTCATAAGATAGATGAACAAGAGATAGTAAAACAAGTTATGTATCGAAATAATATATTTCTACATGAAATGCAACAAAAAGGAAAGGTATTAGATAGTAGTATTTCTAATGTAGAATTAAAATTTTATACAAAGCTAAAAAATAAATATGTAAAAATTATAAAAGAAAGAATATAAGTTGATTAGCGATTTAAAATCGTATTTTTATTTGCCTCTTTATTCCTAACAGGAATTATATTTTGTAACCAATAGACAATAATAAAAATTCTTGGATTATGGAATAATACTAATAGGAATTTTTATGTGTACCTATTAGTGTTGGAGGAATAAATATGGATGGTAAAGAATTTAATAATTGGCAAGATTTTGGTATTAGAGTAAAAAATGCTAGAAATAGTATAGGAATGACTGTTGAAACTTTAGCAGAAAAATCTCATAGAACAGAAAATTTTATATCGAGGATAGAGAGTGGAAAAAAGAGTTGTAGCATTCATACTTTATATCAATTCTGTAAATCAATGAATATATCTGCTGATGACTTATTATTTGGTGGAAAAATGGAAGAAAAAGATTATTCTGATAAAGAAATAATTGAAAATATGATTAATAAATGTAATGAGAAACAGTTAAAGATAGTAAAAGGTGTTCTTATTGCAATGTTTTCTGACTTTGACGAATTAATAAAATAGTTATTGACATTAATTATTTTAATGATATATTAGTAATATTAAATGAATTAATATATAAAAATATTAATTCTACAACAAATATTTTAATGGTATCGGTTTTATTTCTATAAACAAAGATGACACACCTTTTAGTATGTCATCTTTGTTCTTAAGAAACGCTTTTCCAAGATTAATCATCAAACTGATATTCTGCTACGTGAGAAGCCACCTGATAATATATCACTCTAATAATGAGTGATATCCAATTCATTGTAAAAAAGTCATTCGCAGACTCTCCTGAGCCTATAAATGCGACCACTAAAAGTGCAATCATAATCAGTAAGAAAACTAATAAAGCAATTAGTACATGTTTTCTGCTGTAGATGAAGCAATAGATTAGATAAATAAATGCTTCACATAAACCAAGTGCAACAATAGTAGAGAAACCAAGTACTTCGGAAAAAATAAAGGACAAACATAATTCCATTATAATTCCAACTACAGCAAAAATTAAAAATGTTGTAAAAATCCGTTTCTTCATAAAAAAATTCCTCCTAATTCATTTATAGATGTTAATAGAATATTTATGTTAAACTAAAATGTGGAGGATAGTCCTCACACAATTCAGTGTATAAAGGATAAAAAGTAATATAAGTATTACTTAATTAAATATATTATACATCAATTTTACATAATTTGCAAATCGCGTAAATTTATTGTATAATGTATTTATATAAAGTATTTAGTAACAAGCCAAATAAGGAGGGCAACTTATGGAAATACGGGTAAAGAAAATGTGTCTACAAGATGGATTTACCAAGAAGTTCTTAAAGCAATGGGGTGTTAAGATTAAAAGAGACCGAAAATTTAGACAAGTAAGAATTTTAATATTACCTCATTATATGCATTTAATAAAATCATCTCTTGGTATCTATTTTATAGTAACAGACACAGGCAGACATTTAGGACATATTTTTAGTCCATTTGAGTTAGATGGAGGGTTACTAACATTCGTACCTTAATAGGTATCAGCAAATAGGGTGTCTTGAATAGACAAGACACCCTATTTGTGTGTTGTATGACTACTATTATCAGTCTTTTTTATTGGATTTACTACTTGATGACAGAATTCTCAAGAATAAATTGATAATATCTAGGTATAAACCAACCACACTATCAACTGCATTATCTAATGTATATGCTTTAGTTTGAGCCTCTGCCCAATCATAACCGATGTAGCCACAGAAAATTAGTGCTACACCAAAGTCCCACAGAGATGGAGTAGAAAAGCCAATTAGCATAAATATCAATTCACAGATGATAACTCCTGTTAAACAAGCAAATAATACCTTTCCCATAGATAGGAAAACATTTGGAATAATACTTGCTAAAACAATCATTATTATAGTTACAATTGATGTTGTTACTAGGGCATTCATAATTGAAATCTGGTCATATTCTGTAAGTGCAATGCTTAATATTACTCCTACTGGCAAAACAACGAAGTTATAACCAATAAAACTAATAAAGGGATTGTTGCTTAACGTACTCATCATAATTCCGGCTATTGCTACAATAAAGTAGCCAATTACTACTGCTGTAAAGTTCCAACTCATAAAAATATCTGTGCAGAATTTACACATTAGAACATTTATAGCAAATCCCCAAAGCAATACTAACCCAATAATAATATTGTAGGCCCGTATTGACAGTTCTCCATGTCTCTTTTCTACATAATCATACATAATTCTTTTCCTCCTCAAAGATGTTATAGTTGTTATATATGTAAAACTAACAATATGTTAGTGAGCAAAAAGGAATTTATATAAAAATGACATTTGTCATTAGGTTTATTATATAATAATTTAACATAAAATTCAAGTTTTATAAATGTTTTCGATACCAAAAAAAGAGAGATACCAATGCAATATCAGTATCTCCCTCAAACTTAAAATCGTTTGAATAACTCATTTACAAATGAATTTGCAAGATTTTCAAGTAAATATCTGCGTTCCAATGCACTCATTGCTGTTATAGCAAGATTGATATTAACATCGTTCGGCTTGCTAGTAGTCCAAAACTGTGCTAATTTTCCCAATGTGTTAAATGGAAAGATGTTTCCCAAAAACAAAGGTACTAAAAACAAAATCCATTCAGAGATTTGGTAGTTTGCATACTTGTATACAAAAAAACCAATTAATTGAGATGTGAAAAATGCAGAAAAGATTGTAACACCACAATTTCTATTGATACGAGAAAATCTTTTAGCCTCTTCTATGCTAGGTACTCTTTTCAGTTTTTTATATGCTGAAAATACCATGTGCTCTGCTCCGTGATTTCTCAACAGATTTTCATTCCCTTTTTTCCGAACAGTTTTTATAGCTGCTAATGCTAATAAGAGATAGAATAGAGCAGGTAGAAGATACAGATATACCATAGATGTTTCATTATCAATGAATGGCATAATACCAAATGCTTTGAATAATGAAATTATCAGAAACAGTCCTAAAACAACTGCAACTTGCTGTAGCGTAACATTTTTCTTCTCATACTTAATTTCGATTTCTCCATCTGAATGTTGAATTGCCGTTGCTCCAATTTTGGAATCGTAAAAGGTTATCCGGTCCACTTCAGACTTACCACTAGAAACATTTACCATAAAAAAACCTCCTTATAATTCTCGGAATCCGAGTTACTATAGTTATTATACCACAATTTTACATAAAAGTAAAACCAATCAATTTGATTTTTATGTAAATATGTTGTATAATATAATAAATACCCTGTTGTTTACAGTTCACTAATTAGTGAGCATTTCAACGAAACCAGCTAAAAACATCTTTAGGAGGTATTACTATGTTAAATATTATTTATGCAAGTCTGGGATTAGCAATTTTGATTTTAGCAGTAATTTATTTAATACTCATTACTGTTCTTATGATTAAGAAAAAATACAGTAATGTAGCAAGTATTAAAGTTCGGATTGTGTTTACATCCATTCTGTGTGCTTTATTTATCATCAAGATAATTCCGGCAATAATGCTAGGAAAGTCAATCGTAAGTGAAATCTTTTGTGCAATACTTTGGGCTATATGTACCGTACTAGGCTTTTGGTCTTTAAAGGATGCATATAATAAGGCACGGGACTCTGAATTCTATATCTTTATAAACTCGAGATTTAAAGAGAATGAAGATGTAATAGATGTTGATTTCACAGAAGAACAAGACATTGATGAAAGATAAAAGCCGTAACCAATAACATCAGTAAACAACACAGGGAAAAGTAAGAAGCATGGTTTTGGGGAAAGATGAACGATTATGTTCGTCTTTTTCTTTTGGCAGAATTTGATTTTTATGTAAATATGTTGTATAATATAAGTATGTAACATTAGTTATTTCTTATTATCACTAATTAGTGGGAGGAAAGTCCTCTGGCTTTTTGGTAATTACACAATGAGAAATAAGCAACGAAAAAAGAATAAATTTATAGAAGGAATTGAGTATGTTACGGAAATTTGTTTGGTGGTTTATCATTTTTGGTTTGAGCTTTTTAGTTCAAAGCTGGGGTTGGACAGATCAAGGAACTGCATTCCTTTGGATCCATCTCGGTGGCACAGGACTTCTTCTTGCAGTAATCTTTCTCTTGTGTTTGGTCGCAGGAGATGGTTTGGGTGAGAAACTCGGTCTTTCATTTATAGTTGCCATTATAGGTGCTATAATTCTTGGTGTCACACTGTTTGCAACTTGGGGTGCTACTCAATTATTTGATGTAGAATTTACAGTTGCATATCAGATTATGACATTCGGACAGTGCTTGTGCGGAAGCTCCAAAAAAGATGACGACTAAAAATGCTACAAGAATGGGGTGGAGAAAGAAAAAAACTTTCTCCATCTTGTTTTTATTTATTAAATTTGATATTATTAATAAAAATGATAATTATAAAAGGACTAATATATGATGTATGAAAAAATATTAAATGAAAATATTGATAGATTAGATATATCTTGCTCAATAATAGACTATTTAAAGAAAAACAATATTGAAAAAATAAATCAATTGTGCAAAAATACAAAAAAAGATTTAATTAAATTGAAGATAGATTCTGTAGAAATATTTAATATTGAAAACCAACTACAATTATTAGGATTAAATTTAAAAAGTAGTTATTAATAAATATGGAGAACAAATTATGAATAAATACAGAGGTTTAATAAAATGTGCAGAATGTAATCATATATTCAAACGGACGAAAAGAAAGAAATAATATAAACTATAGATGTAATTATAGATTAAAGTATGGAAAGGACAAATGTAATAATAATACTATGGTGGAAGAAACATTATTGACAGATATGATTAGGCAACAATTAGATGTTATTAACATGTGTATAGATAATGTAGATATTCAATCTATTGTTAAAGAAATTATTGTATCTAAAGATAGAATTGAAATATTTTTTAAAAACCTACCAATAATAAGTTGTTATCTTGATAGTAAAATGGGAAAATTGCATTTTGACTCTTTAAATGATTAAAAGGGGTACAACAATTTTTATTAAATTTATCGGTGGGGGAGAGAAAAATAGTAATATTTTTGAGAATTTAGCATATAATATAAAAGAGGTTTAAAATTTCTGCTTACATTTTTGGCTAAATTCTCAAAATCTATTGACAAAATCATAATGTTAGTAGTATAATGAAAAATGTCAAACATCGCGGGGTGGAGCAGTTGGCAGCTCGTCGGGCTCATAACCCGAAGGTCGATGGTTCGAGTCCATCCTCCGCAACCAAGTAATATCAGTTGTTTGCTAGTTTTAGCAGACAACTTTTTTTGACATTTTTTAGGAGAAAAACTAGGGAAATTGTTATTTTTCCCTAATTTTTTTGCCTATTTTTTCATATATCAATTAGGGAAGAAAGATTATATAATATTTTCTCTAATACATTAACAACAATGCTATTTCCGTGCCTGTCGGTATAATTGTGTATCAGACACACCTATAGATTTTGCTTTATAGAAATCATTATCATCAAATCCCATAAGGCGAAAGCACTCAAGAGGTGTTAATTTTCGTATTCTTAAACAATATTTGTTATCTTCTGAAATTAATACTGTAGCACTTGAAGTTGTACTACCACAATTTGCAGTTTGAGTTGGTGCAATATTTGTTATTTGTTTATTATTGTATGGATTAAACATTTCTAATGTAGCAATGTTGGGTGTAGTCATTATAGTTTGTGCTAATTCTTTTCCTACTCTACCTCTTTTTTTAATATTACTAGGGTAGGATATATTAATAGAATCTCCTATAGTTGCCTCTGAATAACCTTTATGTGTTCCCTCATTAACTAAAACCATAGGTTGTTTAAATCCACCTCTTGACATATCAACAAGAGTGGGAGAAATTCCCTTTGGATCATAAATACTGCCTGCTTGATGTTCTTTTTTTTCATTATCATATATTCCACCAATTCTTTTAACAGTATTACTTTCATCAGCTATGTATTGAATGTTTCTACCATCCATTTTGCTATAACCTGCAATTACGCAAGCACTTATATTTGGATTTTTCATTTCTCTTATAAGTTTGTTATTCTTTTTTATTAATCTTCCAATTCCTTTTTCAGTTAAATAATATTTATTATCGACATTTGTTTCTAGTAAATCTTTAAGTTTCAACAATAATTGCTCTTTTTGTGGAAAACAAAACGTGCCTTTATCAATATCTTTCCTTATAGATATGATAAAAACACGTTCTCTGTTTTGAGGTACTCCGATAATTTTTAGCATTTAGCACCTGCCAATAGTTATTGTACCCTAATTCTTTAATATCTTCTAATATGCTTTCAAATTCTTTTTTAAATCTCTTACTTGTAAGATTTTTTACATTTTCAATTATACTGACACCTGGTTTTTTTTCTTTTAATATTCTATAGCCTTCATAGTATAATCCACTTCTAGTTTTATTTTTTTCAAGTCCGAGCCATTTTACCGAGCAATACTAATATCTTGGCATGGAAATCCCCAAGTCATCAAGTCAAAATCTGGCAGTTCTTTTTCATTTATATTTTTTATATCTCCAAGATTTAACTTTTCATCAACATTGTGTATTGCACAATAACTTTGAATTGCGAATTTATCTATTTCCGAAAATCCTACAAGTTCATAATTGATATTTATTCGTTCTAGTGCTTTTTCAAATGCACCTATACCGACTAAACAAGCTTAATACCTTTATATTATGCAGATTCGAGTTCAAACTCACTTTCTATTTTATTATATGAGTTTTCCTTACTCTTGATAGAATTTTGCATATTATTTATTAAATCTTCCACACTACAGTATTGATTGTGTCCTCCTGTATAGTCTTTTTCATTTTCAGCAGTACGATATAAAATATGATTATACCATGTACTGTCATATCTAACATCTGGAAAAGAAAAATACATATATTTATTATTTTCAGTATTTTTTATAAAACCTGAAACATAAAAATAACCTTTATTATAATTTAACAATTCATAGTTTTCATCTAAATTTCGCTTTAAATATGCTTTTATATTTCTTGACAAATTTGCAAATTCTTTATCATTTCCATACTTAAAGTTAAAATCTTTCCATTTATTTATATTTTTCATATAACCTCCAAAACAAAAAATTGAGAGTACAACTTGGTTTAAGTTATACTCCCGATAATCTCTATTTACCTGTCTTTGGTAGCTTTTTCGCATGAACATCTTTCTCATAAACTACTGTTGTCCATTCATCTTCATCTTTATCTTCTAAATCTTCATACTCTCCTGTAGTTTCAGTTTTATTTGTGAATATATCTTTATTTTCTACAGTATCTAATACTTTACAGAATATAGATGGTGCAATGTCTTCTTTGAAACCTACATCAACTCTACCAAAGTTAAATGAATATTCAGTAATATATTCCCCATCTTGTAAGCCAATATTTGTGCAATCTATTTTATGATTTTCTTTAGAATTTAAATTATCTGCTAATATTCTTTCTTCATCATTTAAGTTAGTTTTATATGTAATTGAATAAGTAATATCTTGATTCCAAGTTCCTGTTACAATTTCAGTTAATCTAATATAGTCAGTTGGTAAATAGTCTTTCCATTTAAAACTGTCTAAATAGATATTTGAAGTATTGGCAACATTAGAAAAATCATATTTAATTGTATCATTTTTTTGTGTTTCAACATAACCTGTTTTTTCTACACTTACAGAAATCTCTACACTTTTATTTGTTATTGTTATAGGTACTATTTCTTTGTGTTCTTTTATTTCTACTTTATATTCATTTTCATTTAATAAATAATAAATGCTACCACTAGATTGTTCTTTTACAGTATATTCGCCTTTTTCAAGCAATTTACTTGTAGCCTTTCCGTCTTTTCCTGTAGTTACAGTATCTACAATATTATTCTCGCTATCATAAATATCAAAAATAGCTCCCTCTAAAGGTGTTCCCGCAACTATACCATTATATTTATTATCATCTTCACTTAATTTTGTAATTTCAATATAGCCTTTTATTTTTTCATTTTCAAAAGTAATATCTTTGATTTGGTTTTGTTCTAAAATAACAGTTTGTGTTTCTTCAGTTAATACATAATTTTGCAAAGTAGATTTTTCTAAAATAGTGTATTCTTGGTCTATAGGTAATCTTTTTGTAGTAGCCTCGCCGTTTGAGTCGGTTGTGATAGTATCTACAACATTACCTTGTTCGTCTAATACATCAAAAGTAACGCCCTCTAATAACACTTCATTGTTGTCCATATCTACTTTAATAACACGAATTTGTCCTTTTTTCTTTTCGTTTTGGAAAGTAACATCTTTAATTTTGTCTTGCTCCAAAGTAACAGTTTGTGTTTCTTCAGTTAATACATAATTTTGTAAAGTAGACTTTTCTAAAATAGTGTATTTTTGGTCTATAGGCAACCTCTTTGTAATAGCCTCTCCGTTTGAATCGGTTGTGATGGTATCTACAATATTACCTTGTTCGTCCAATATATCAAAAGTAACACCCTCTAATAATACCTCATTGTTGTCCATATCTACTTTAATAACACGAATT
Organism: uncultured Clostridium sp.; assembly: GCA_946497905.1. Classification (GTDB taxonomy): domain Bacteria; phylum Bacillota; class Clostridia; order TANB77; family CAG-508; genus CAG-269. The sequence goes on along the minus strand of CAMMMI010000006.1, from coordinate 16,097 downwards.
TGTCCCTTTTTCTTTTCGTTTGTAAAAGTTATATCTTTTATTTGATTAGCCTCTAATGTAATAGTTTGCATTTCATCATTTAAAACATACCATTGGTCTGTTTCAATTTCGTGAATTTTTAATTGTTCATAATCTCTTATTGCATATTCTTTTGTTTTAGCCTCTCCATTTTCATTAGTTGTGATTTTTTCTAGTAAATTATTGTCTTTATCTAGTATCTCAAAAGTAACATTTGGTATTCTAATTGAATTGTCATCTTCATCTACCTTAATTACACGAACACTACCTTTTTTCAATTCATTCTCAATAATAGAATCGTTTGTTTTATTCCATTCTACTTCAACTTCTGTAGTGTCAGTATTTAAGTTGTACCATTGATTTGTATTTTTTTCAATCCACTTATAATCGCCAGTTCTCAAATTTTCTACATAAATTTCCCCGATTGACATCTGTATGATATGTTCCAATTACTTTTTGATATTCTTCACTATATAAATCAAACTCTACATTTCCAAGCACAATGCGATTATTGTCTTTATCTACTTTGAAAACTCTTAAATTTCCTTTTTTATGCAGATTAGCTATCTCTATTTCTTTTGTATCTCCAAATTCTACAGATACATCAAATTCTGTAGTATTTAAAATGTAGTGCTTTGTACTTTCTTTTTCAGTTAATACTATCGTTGTAGGTCTTAAATGATTTATAATAATATTTCCGTTTTTATCGGTCTTAAAATCTCCTATATTTTCTCCAGTATCTTTATATTTAGCATTAAATGTAATTCCCTCTATGCTTTCTTTAGTTTCTTCATCTACTTTGTGAATTTTAACTGTAGATTGATATACATTAACATCTAATGTTGTTATGCCTTGAACATCTCCGTATGGATCATAACATACCGCATAATTTTGCAAATCTGCACTAGGTGTATTACCATAGAAAACAGGGAATGTTTTACATTTACTTTGTAATGCTATTGTACCTGAAAAATTACTTTTAATTTCTGATTTAGGTACAAAAACTTTGAAATGTTCTCCTGCTGAAAAACTTGTTTTAGCATTTCCATTTACATCTCCAATATAAGAGTTATTTGGAAATCCTGCTATTGCAGTTATTGTATATTTTGACATTTCTATGTTAGAAGAAACACTATACTCTTGAGCATAATAACTATCATTAAACTTTGAAAAATCTCCTACTTTGGTGGCAAAAGTATTTGCAGAATTTTGAGTTTGTGTACCATATCTTCCTATATTCGTTAAGTATTCTATTTTATCAACAATAGCCTCTCCTCGTGCATCGCCTCCATGATAATAACTTCTTACATCTCTATTATTAAGAATAGAATATACGGCATGCTTTGTAGCAACAAAAGCGTCATCATTATTTAATCCCATATTATCGTATGGGTAGCCATGAGTTATAGCTCTCCATATTCTATCATCATCTAGTACACTTGATATACTAACACTATAATCTAAACTTGCAGAAACACCAGCTCTATCTGAATTTAGACAATATGCAGGGTATTTGTTTCCATTTGGTGCAGTATATTCAACATAAGATGTAATAACATAAGTCCATTGATTATTGTGCCAATACTGTAAGTGATACCCACAGTCATGAGAGTATTGTATAAAAGCATTGTTTATTTCAGTAGCTGAAACAATACCTTGAAATGAACTTAATAATGTAACAATTAATAACATTATATAAATTGCTTTTTTTGATATTTTCTTTATCATATATAAAATCCCTCCTAAATGAAAAGAACACCTTTATAAAGTGTTCTCCGTTTAAATTTTATTTTTATAATATAAAACATTCTGTAAATTGATATACACCATCTAATAAAACATCATGTGCATATATTTTTATAGTCCCAAACTTGTTTGCAATTTTCCCTTTTACTCTTTTTTCAGTATAGGTAAATTCACTTGTATCATTAACAATTGTTGGATCAACAACTACAGTAAATCCATAATTTATCATATATTCACTTGGGTTTTTCTCTATATATTCTTTCATTGTATTTTCCATCTTTGTATTTCTCACATAAGTTTTAATATTTTTAGGTGTATCTTTTATTACTGTTTGTTGTTCTTCTTGTTGAATTTTCTCGTTAGTTTCATTTGTTTTTTCTTCCGTTTTTATTTGATTTGTAATATTAGTAGAATTGTTTGGATTTTTATTTTCTATGGAACTACCTTTATTATTTTTTTCATTTGTAGTTACAGTTTGTGTGTTTGTATTATCGTTCTTTTCTGTAGTTGGTTTTGTTGTTGTATCATTAAGTATATTTTCTTGTTGTTCTAATTCCTGTTTAATTTCTTCATTTAGTTGTTCTTCTTTATTTGTTGCTACAGTAATTTCATTTTCTTTGATATTTGACTCATATATAGGTATAATTTCATTGTTATGCAGGGAAACTTGCTTTTTTTTGAAAATAATGCCAAATACAACTAAAATTAATAGTATTAACGATACAATTATAAAACAAATAATTTTTTTCATAAGTTTTTACCACCTTTCTTTTTTTGACAACCACAAGATGTTTTTTTACCACGAATTAGATTAAATTTTTCAACTCTAATAATATTGCCACAAGAACATTGACACTTGTAATAAAATGTATACATATATGTACGTTCTAAAAATTCTATAACAGTTAATTCTCCAAATTTTTGCCCTACTAACTCATTATATTTTGCAAGTTGCCTTGCATTAGGTGGTGGATTATTTTTCTTTCGTTCTATTCTAAAGTTTCTTTGTTTTTCTCTTGATTTCTCTATATTACTATAGTATTTTTCTTTATGTTGTTTTCTGATTTTTTCTAGTTCTTCATCTGTTCTTTCATATTGTCTGATTGAATATTCTACACCTAATTTGTTTAAAAAATCTTCAACATCTTTTTTATACTTTCTTTCATATTTTCCTAATTGTATCCACATTTTTATCACTCTCCTTATACCAATTGTAACGTGCTCGATATAAGATTTCAGCCCATTTTCAAAATTTATTAAATTTTTTCTATTGCTTGAATACAAAGCCTTTTAGTTGGCTGGTTTTTTATACAAGTGATAAGTGTAATTCTATTATCATCTGTATCTTCTAAATAGCTCCAATCATCTTCTTGTATTTCAACAATAGTATTTACGACATAAGTCTTGCTACCTAAAAGAAAGTTATAAACTATCTCATCTCCCTTCTTTAATTTTTTTAAGTTTGCAAAGAACTCTTGTGTGTTATGTCCTGCAAGTCCAACATTTCCATTGATTAATGCCGTACTAGGGAAGTGTCCTACATACTTGGCTATAACATCATTGTCAATGCCATCTGCAATACTTAATTTTAAATTTATACTAGGTATTTCTAATGTTCCAATAACATTAGTTTCCCATAGTTCCATAAGTCCAGTATCTTCTGTGTTGTTTGTATCTTGTATTTCTTCAATTTTATTTGATATATCATCATAATCTTCTGATTTTGTTTCTTCTTTATTCAAAAGGAATACAGTAATGCCACATATTAAAGATATAATACTAATAACAATTAATCCTATTATAATTTTCTTTTTCAATATAATTCCTCCATTTCTACAAATGAATTTCTATAGATTTATTTATAACCATTTTTTGATAAGTAGCTTTTGGTGTAATGATAGTTACTGATTTTCCTACAAGTTTTTTATTTAATCTATCGCTAAACCTGATAGAAAAGGCATTTGTTTTAGCTTTTGGTAAGTGTTTTAGGTTTACTTTTGGATTTCTTGAAGAAACTCTTATATGTTTTATAGTTTGATATTTTCCATCATAATAGTTTGTTATTTTAGCATTTGGTAATAAAAATAAAATGATTATCAAAAAAACACCTGTACCACCAAGATAAGGTAATATAGATGTTTTATTTTCTTCGATTTCTTCTTTTTGTTCTTCTTGCTTATATGTTAAAGTATATTGAATGGTCTCTGTTGTTGTTTTACTAACTTCGCCGTTATATGTTATTTCACATTGATAGGTATAAGGATTTTCTAGTGTTTTTACTGTTTTATAAATAGTTGTAGCAGTATAACTTTTAGGCATAGAAATATTTTGTATATCTTCATTTTCTACTATACTCCAATCACATTTTGTTAGGGAATAGGTATAACCCTCTTGAGATATTTCCTTTGGTATATAATCTAAATCTGCCTCATCTAAATTTGTATATTGTCTAGTAATCGTAAATACCTTTTCGTATGTTCCATGCTTTATAGTTGTTACTTTTAAAGAATCATCAAAGCGATATAATTCTCCCGAAAATTCCCCATCATCATAAGTAATACTTTGCTCAAACTTTTCAAATATTTTGTTTTTGTTATTGGTAGATAATTCAAGTTTTTTTACTTGTTCTACCATTTTACTATCTGTTGTTTCTAGTTCTTGCTCATCTATATTTTCTAAATTATATTTAACATTATCTATTTCTATCGTATTGTCTAATAAATTTAAAAAATTACTTTCTTCTGATTTGCTAATAACGATAGTCTTTGTTATTGTATCTTTAGGTATTTTCTCTGTAGCAAATACACTTGTCGATACCATTAATACAGGTATCATAAATAATAATAATTTCTTTTTCATAGATTTCCTCCAATTCCATTTATTAAATTTGTTTTCATTAAATTATTGAAAATAACTGTAGCACCTATTGATAATAATGTAATAATACCAATAAAAAGTAGTATTTTAAAAGTACCTAATATGAAAGCAATTAAATATGATAGCAATTTCAGTAAAATACTTTGATTTTCTACTATTATTTTGTCATTTTCACTATAGTTTTGTGCTAATTTTTGTTTTTTTTGATATTCTTTATAAAAATTCTTTTTCATTATTTTTTACCTTTTGAAAATATATTTTTAATTGAGAATTTATTTTTTTGTATTATTTCTAATTGATTTGTTTTTTCTATAATAAATTCTTTTAATATTCTGTGATATATATTTTGATTTTTTTCACTATCAAATGGGTTAGGGGTATATTCTGAAAAATATATTTTTCTCTTAAATTCTGATAAACCATTTAATATATTTCTTTCACTTTCTTTTGCGGTAAAATTGAAAATAAAATCTATATCGTTTTGTATCTTATTCAATTTCTCAAATACTTTAGAAATATTTACAAAATCCCACTCTTTAGTACCACATACTACAATTTTAATATCATTTGTTATATATGAGTTTATATTTAGATTATCAATATCGCCATAGTCATAGATATAAAAGTCATAGCCTGTACTTTTATTATCAATAAAATCTCGGAACATATCTATTCCATTGTAGGTTATCATATCTTTCATATTTGATACATTATTCATTGTTGCAATTTTTTCTACATCTTGCTTTGAATTTGCTTGAACATAACAAGAATGTAGTCCAATAGAATTAAGAAATTTGCAAATTAAAATTGCTTGTGTTGTTGCTCCAATATGTGCTTGTGTTCCAACTATTCCAATTCTCACACTATTTCTTTTTTTACTATATTCTTTTTTTATAATTACTTTGCTTTTTTGTGTATCTTTGCTATTTTCTTTATATCTGTAACTTATAGAATCACTATAGGAATTACCTATTGTTAAGCATTTTTTTAATTCTTCTTTTTGTGTATGATATTCTGTAGCTGTTACAAAATTAAAAATGGATTCACTAAATAACTTTGAAAGTAGTGTATTGCCAGGTTGATAGCCTATAGCTAGAATTGTTATTCTTAAATCCATATAAATAGTTTTAAGAGTTACTATTGCGTCTATTAATTGTTTTTCTGTATCATTAATAGATGTAACATCAATTACTAATTGCGTAAAATTATTAAGACTTTTTAATTCTGTTACTGTGAAATTATATAAATTTGCTACAGTAGTTAGTATTTGATAATCTTCAATATTGTTTTCTAAACATACCTCTGATATAAGTTTTTCATTTTCCTTTGTAATTATTAAAATCACTTTAACCACCTCATTCCTTAATTTTCTTGTAATATGTATTTTCTAGGATTTTGATAATTTCCATTTTGAGATAATCGTATTTCAAAGTGAAGATGGCTACCAGTAGAACTGCCATGTCCAGGATCTGTTTTTGCACCACCTTGTAAACCTATAACTTGTCCTTGTGTTACTGTTTGCCCTTGTGTTACATTAATTTGAGATAAGTGTGCATAGAAACTGTAAAAAATACTACCATCTAGGCTAGTATGCTTTATATTAACACAATTACCATAAGCACCTCTAACTCCTGCCCATACAATTTCGCCATCTGCTATTGCTAATATATTTCCATGTATTTTTCCTACCATATCAATACCACTATGTAATTTATATATTCCTGTAATAGGGTGTGTTCTATAACCAAATTCGCTAGTTATTGTATAACCATATTCAGTTTCAATAGGCATACAGTATGTTCCATTAAATGTTAAGTTTCCAGTTTCTGCAATTCCACTTTCTAATCGAATATTTTGAATTTCGTTAAATTCAGCATTTGTTTCATTTTCTTTCAAACCTAATGCAACAAGTATTTGATTAATTGGCTCCATAATGATATAGATAATCATAGAAACTAATAATAAAATAATCATACAAGCTACAACTATAGCTATTAATAATCTTTCTCTATTTTTCTTGTCTTTTAAAACCATTATAGCAACTTTTATTACTGCTGGATTTACTGCCAATTATCTACCACCACTCTTTCCAAAATACTCAAATTCGTGAGGGTATATCTCAAACTTTGCAAGTATTTTGTAAGCACCTATAATTAATATTGCATAACCTCTTTTCTTGTTTGACAAAAAATCTGCTTGACTTTCTGTTAGTTTAAAAAGTTCCATTGTGTCCTCTAAATTTCTTCCATCTGTTCCCATTAGTATTTTATATGTAGCCATATCAAGTATTGCTTGTCCATACATTTTAACGGATTCATCAAGAAAATCAATTATTGAGTGCGAAACAATAACCAAACTTCCGCTCATATTTACGACAACGTTTACTAACATTTCGTAAAAAAGCAATACTTTGTAAACAATTTTTATCAATTAATAAGTATGCCTCATCTGCTACTAGCATTGTTTTTTCTTGTCTATTTTTTGATATTTGTTCCCAACACCAAGATAAAACATTGAAATATTGTGCCTTTTTTACATTTTCACTAGCATTTTGAATATTACCCGTGTCTAAACATACTAATTTGCTATTTCTTTGTATTGTGGTATGTCCGTTAAATATGGTATTATCTGCACCCTCTGATATTTGCCTAATTAATGATAACAATATGTTAAGATTTTCTTTTCTTGCATTATTGATTTCTCTATCATAATGTATTCTTAATAAGTCATATAAATCTGTCATAATAGGAAAATCTGTATTTTCTAGTTTAGATATATCTGTTTCCCAATAGATACCAAATTTATTATATAAATCTTCTAAAACTTCCTCTAATATTGCCATTTGTATAGATGTTAGTTCTGGAAATAATAATTTAAAGAATATTCTTAAAGTTTGGAAATGTAGTGCCATTTCTCCAATTCCTTTGCCTGTATCATAAATTCCTTTTATTTCTTCATTTTCTTCATCTTGTGGTGCAGGTTTAATTTGTAAAGGATTAATTCGACCTCTATCATTACCACCAGATACATCAATCCAATCTCCTCCAAGATTATGTGTAAGGTCTTTGTACTCGCCGTTCTGGATCAATTATCAAACATGAATTTCCTATCATTATTTCATTTAGAATTAAATGTTTTGTTACTGTAGATTTTCCTACACCGGCAGTTCCCATTATTACAAAATTACTATTCGTTCTATCATTACCACGTTTCCAAGTATCTAATGCTATAATTCCTCCGTCTATATCACGAGCAAAGTAATAGCCGGATCCATCATTAAATCCGACTACTTGCAAATGGTAAACCTCCCACAAATGTTGATAGTGGTACATTTCTTTTTGCTATACTTTTTATTTTCTTATCTGAATTAAAAAAGGGAACAACACATCTAAAGGCATTTTTTACTAAACTTGCAAGACACCTTATTTTCATTTGCATACTTGACAGTTTTGTTTCTATTTTTTTGCACCTTTTTGAAAGTTCCTCCTCTGTTTCTGCTATAACCATAATAACGATAGTCATATAACCTACTGTTTCTCCGTCATTATCTATTTTTTTAATAAGTTCTTCAGCAGATACAATTTCTCTTTCAACTCTTTGTCTTTCTACTGCGTCATTTATTGTATTTAGTAGTGCCTCATTTTGTTTTATGCCTTTACTAATATTTTCAAGTAAAAGAGTATTATCTGTAGGCTCAAATATTTGAGTACTTATTGTATTGGGTATATTGGTAATTTTAGATAACCAACCTATAGAAACATTTTGAGGGTATTTTACTATGGTATAAATTTTAGCAAAAGTATCTCCAATTCTCATTCTATTAGATTTATATTCTATTCCGAGAAATAGGAGTTAAAATATTTAATAATATTTTGTTTTCTCTAATTGTTTTTAAATCTGTTTTTTTCAAATTACCAAACCTCCTATGCCACTAAATGAGGAATGTAATCTTGATAGTCTGAATCCTCTTTTGTTGCCACACTCATATTTGTAAAACTATTACATACTTGTATTAAGTATTGGTCATTTAATATTTCTAATTTCATTCCACAATTATCAAATTTTTGCACTATTTCACGTGCTCTTTTTTGTATTTCTTTTTCTGCATTATCATTTAAAACTTCACTTACAATTAGAAGATTTTGCCTTTCTACTGCGTCTCCTACAAGTGTTAAATTAAGTGTTTCTCTAATATTTTCTCTTAATAGTCTTTTTTGAATACTATCTGTAGAATTGCTTAATATATTTCGTAGGAAATCTATTAAACTACCAACATCTACTGGTCTTGCAATAGACGTCATTTTGAACTCTTTTGTTTCTGTAGATAATTCAGATGTTATATCTTTTACTTTATTTAGCAATTCTTTTTTTGAAAATAATTGCATATTAAGAGAATTAATTTTTAAAATTGCTATAATTAGGTTATCTCTTGTATAAATTAAATTATTTTTAATATCTAATATATTAATTTCTTGTTGTGCTGATGATGTAATTATATCTTTATCTTTTTTACCTAATAATCCAAATAACATTTATTCCCTCCATTTATCAAAATATTTATATTCATAGATTTTTTGCATACCTGCAAACTCTAACATATTTTTAATCATATCTAGTACAGATAAATTATTTGTATCTTTAGCGGTTATAATTATCATTGCTGCAACACCGAGTAATACAATTAATACTGGTACAATTAATTCATTTGTAATAGAATAGATTATTAATGCTATACCTATTAAAAAAGCAACTACTATGGTAGTTACTATTAATTCATGTATTCCAAAGCCACGTATAAACTCAAAACGAGTTTTAACATTTGTTGGAATATACAATTTTGTATTTATATTTTTATCTTCCATAACATCTCCTCACTTGTAATAAAATCTTAATACGTCATAAATTACATAGATAAGTTCTGCCACTACTCCGAAAATAACAGTATTTAATAATTTCTTTTTATACATAGCATTTGACTCATCTTCATACATCATTTTTATTAAAATAATAATTACTCGGAGAATAACTCCGAGCTGGTATTATTGTAGTTCTAATTACTAAATTTAATATATTTAATTGGTCCAATATATGCACCTCACTTTATTTTTGTAACAATATTTTTGACTTGTCTTGATAATTCTATTGTTTTACTTGTGTTCATAACAATAGCACCAATACCACCGTTTGAGCCACCTGTTAGCATAAATTCTTGTAAGAAAGATGGTGTTTTTAATGCCATCATAATAACAGCTATAGCATAAAACCAATGACTTGTGAATACTAATGCTAAACCTAATTTGCACAAAACTATTTGCACAATTACTGTTAAAACACTTTTAAATAATTTTTGTGAATAGCTTTGAAATACTCCACTATTTGACTCAATAAGTCCAATACAAGCTAAAGGAAATCCTAATTTTAATACTAGAATTTCAACACCTCTAACCAAAAATTGAACATATAAAACAACAAATAATATAATCGCTACAACACCTGTAATACTAGAGAATAGGGAAGTCATACAAAATTCTACAACAAAGCCCCAATCTGGTAGCATAAGGTCTAAAGAAAGAGCATTTAGCAATTCGTTTCCAAACATTTCTGCTATTTCTATTACTAAATTAAATAAAAATTCAAAAGATAGTGCGACTACAATACTTCTTACAAAAAACATAATGTATGTTCCGTATTGGTAATTCAGACTCTCCGTTCAGTCCACATTACATACATATCAAAACCTTTTTTCAAAAATTTTAATATAATTAAACCGATAGAAAATGATAGTATTATTGATTGCAAACCATCTAAAGAAATTTGAACTCCATTTACATCAGCTTTTAATATAGTATTTTCTGCATGAAAACAAGTGTCCATTAAACTATTTAGTAAAAGATTAATAATGCTATTTGCACCTGAAACAATGGAAGATAATAGTGTTTTTAAAATATTTTCCATTTTTTATATCACTCTCCATTATTTATAGTAATTCATAATAACATTGATTAATCCACTTGCTACAACGACTCCAATACAAGATATAACTGCAACTTTAATTCTATTATCCCAACGTTTTGCGTCCATCTCATCACTTGCTGCTTTTCTTAAAAAGAAGTAACCAACAAGTAATACGGTTAATACTGGTGCTAAAATTAATAACCAACCAGTTAAATCTGAAATTAAACTTTCAGTTCCTGTAACTATTTTTGAATCTTGAATAGCTGCGAAACAAGTATTTGTGCAACAAAAAAGACTTGTTAAAACAAGTCCTACTTTTCCTATTCTTTTTATATTTATAAACTTTTTTATTTTTTCTTTCATACATAAATCCTCCAAAATTTTATATTTTAATATTCTTCCCAAATTCCCCATAATTCAATCTTTTTAGGTTCTCTCTGCTTTCTTGAATTTTCTCTTAATTCTCTTATTTCCGTGTTTTTCTTTTTATCTCCAAGTCCAAGCATTTCATTAAACTTATATTGAGATAAATCTGGTAATGTTGCAAGATAGGGGTGTGAGCCTGTAATCATTACAATAGCTTCTGGCGATTCTATTCTTAATATTTCTTCTTCTGTTAATAATTGTCTTGATACTAAATTTATTGATTCACTACTACTACCATTTTGATTTTTGGTATATGAATTAGATTTACTATCAGATGTAGTTGTATAATTTCCTAGTTTTTTACTAATATCGCTTGCAGTTTCAAATGAGGCTGTTTTTAGATAAATCCATAAAAGACAGTTATCTTTTATTAAATCGGCTGTTTCTTTTCCATATACTTTAACTAATTGTGAAAAGCCGTTGTAAGAAAAAATGAAAAAATATATTTCTACTTCTTGCTACTGTAAGCATATTTCCGTATTCCGTTCTATTGGAGCATAGTTTCCGGAACTCATCACACAAGAAATCAACTCTAGTTTTTAAAGTACCACCATGAGAGTCTGCATACTCTACCAAAGCATTATACTGTTGTTTTGTATAAAGTGAGGCAAGTGAGTAATATGTTAATCTTTCATCTGGCAAAATAATGTCTACTAAATATTTATCTGTACCAATATCTTTTAAATCAAAGTCGCTTTCACAAGTCATATCATATACAGTTTGAGATGTGAAAAGTCTTAAAGTTGTTAGTGCAGATGTAAAAAAACTGGAACGTGTTTTTTCTGGTGCAATACGAGCAATTCCAAAGATGTTAATTGCTGGATGGTCCGGTGGTAAATTTTCTATAAAATAATTAATAGGCATTTTTCCGTTTTCAGACCTACACATTTCCGAAATAAAAGTATAAACATTAGTTAGATTTTGATATTGTGGTTTATCCATATTTTCAGCTACTACTGTCATTATAGTACCTGCAATAATTGACATTTCTCCATCTTTCCATATCTTTTCCATTTTAGTTTCTTCATTTCCTACTAATGCTTGAGTAATGTCCCAACAATATTCTTCAGCTTTTCTAATATCTCCATTTTTAAAAGCCTCAATAACTGGAGATAGAAAATTATATCTAGTAGATTTTAAAGGATTTTTAAAATCTATCGTTATAATTTTATAACCTAAACTTTTAAAATATGGGGATAAGTACTGGAATAACTCGCCCTTTGGATCAGTTAATACTAAACTATTCTTTATTTTTCCATAAGAACTTGCCAAAGCATAATTCATTGCACTAGGGAGTAGCAATCGTCTTGTCTTACCCGCACCCGTGCTACCTATAATTAGAGAATGATAATCTTCCGAAATGCAAATAATTTTATTCTCATTTTTCTTTTTATCTAAACCTACTACTAAACCACCTTTAGAAAAATTTGCTTTTTTAATTTCTCCGTTTTTTGTGGTTTTTAATATATTCGTAGTTGCCTTTTTTAGTAATTCTTTTTTGCTACTCCATCTAGCAGTACCATGTTGACCATTACCATATATTTTAGGTGTTCTTATGTTTTTAGTTATTGCATTTGTTTCTGTTGTTAATGTTTTCTTATTAGTAAAAACAAAGGCAATAAAAAAGCTTGTGGCTAATTGAGTAAATATAAATAATAGTAAGTGATTTTTATTTGAAATTATACTTTTCATTATTATTGAAATATCTAAAACAAAATCCATTTTTGATAATTGAAAATGAATTATAGTAGAAAATATGATACTTAATGGTATTAGTAATAATGAAGTTATTACTATTATTAATACCTTTTTAGAACTTATAATAATTCCTCCTTTCACATTTCCATTTCTTCAATTTCTTTTTCTTGTGTTATATGTTTTTGTAAATATCTAATTTGTTCAATATTTAGACTTTTAAAGTCTAGCTCTAATGTATCATTTCCGACAAAAAATAAAAGGACCTCTTATATTAAGTCCATCTAATTTTTGTATTTTTGAATACTTTAAAATTCCTTTTGGATCGTATATCAAAATCATTCCTTTATACATTGTAGTTTCAAAAAATGGTGTTTGCATTAATCTTGATATTTCTTCTAACTCTTTTTCAATTTTCAGTATTTTAGGCTCTTGCTCCGGAAAACAATACATTATTCTCATAAAATTGCTGTCATGTCCCATTACATACCTCTTTCTATATGATTACTAAATTTCTGCTTAAAAGCATATTCTCTTTTAGCATATATTGATAAATCTTTGTTAAATACATACATTTGTAAAAATGCTTTTTCTCTTTCTTCATTTTGTGATAATATATAATATAAGTCTTGTAGTATTTGTTCAATACTATAATACAAATATTGTTCATCTCTAAAATATCGTAATAGTTGATTTCCAAGTATTTTATGTGCCTCTATGTCTGCATGGTATAACATTTTTTCTTTATAGATACTTTCATAAAATTCTGTTATCTTTTTCCAAGAATCAATATAACTATCATAGCTTTTTTTACAGTCAAAATTATTTTCAATTAATTTGTCTATAAATTCATCAATTTTTTCTTTTATACTTTCAGGCATAAAGGCATAATTTAATCGTCCCTCTGTAGGTAACATACTTTTTATAGTTTTTAAATCTTTCTTTAATTCTTTTATTAATTCTTTATCTAAATTAATGTAGGCAATTTTTCCATTACAATAATCTTTATCTATTGCTTTAAATTCTTCTCTTATTTGCTCATTTCTCATATCTTTTTTAGATTGATTTTTATTGTTCATCATTTCAATATAATAATCTTTATAGATATTTCTTTTAAGTGCATTTCTTATTTTGTGTTGTGTACTAACTTTTATAAATGGATCTTTCACTTTTTGTTCTCTGTCCCAAATAACATAGTGCAAGTGGGGATTTCCTTTTTTATAATGTACTGTAGCAACCCATTCAAGATTAGTAAATGATATTCCAAGATTTTTTGCTATTTGAGAAACACTATCAATAAACATTGTTTCCCAACTTTTTCTATCTGTTAATCCTTGTTCAATTGCGTCTTGTTCTGCAAGAGATACTATTCCACGATATATATTTGTACCACTTTTTGATTTTTCATGTATGTAATTTGCTATTTTTGAATTGTCTGTATTATCAATATTATCAAAATTATAAATTGTTCCGAATAGACTATTTCCATATTCATTTTTTAGACAATGTTTTCTATTTGAAATATAGAAAATATGCTTATAGTTTTTTATAGGAGTATCTTTTTTGTTAGGGGAAGGACATCTGACTTGTGAAAAGACATCATAAGCCAAACTTTATATGCACCTCCTTTACACGGAAAAAACACCTGCTAACTTTTTAAATTAATAGATGTCTTTTAAAAATATAAAAATACAACCAATGGATTTCCCAAAGGCTGTATCTTTTTTAAAAATATTATTTTGAATATTTTTAATTATTAACTTTCTTCACTTTTATTAAAGATATCGTCATCTTCACTATAAAATTCAGGATAAACTACCTGTAGCCAATACTTTGCTGCATAATATGCTAATTGTAAATCATTGTCTTTAACATTTTTGGTAGTATTTGAACATTGGACAATGTTATTTAACATATTTTCTATAGGATTGATTATGAATTTTAATTTATTATATTTATGAATTAAAATCCAAATACCATAACTTGTAGCCCAATAAATAGCTAAAAGTATAATACCTAATAGTATCTCATTTTTGCAGTTTCTAGTTACAAAATAGCTAATGATGAGTGCTATTATCATTGTAAAGATACTTTGAACAAAATCTTCTGTAGCACTTCGTATTTTTTTCCGGCTACCACAATCAACACAAAATCTTGAAGTTTTTTTAATTTCTTCCATATTTTTTGGTAATCTTTTATTCTTTTCAAGAAAGTTTACCATCATGTGTTCGGCAGAGTGTTTACTTTTTATTGACGGTGATGTAGTCTTATATTCAGAAGTTACTACAATAATAACCTGAATAAAGAAAAACAGGAAATTCATAAACAATAGATAAATTAATGTGTTATTTATTACAACTGCTAAAATAATTGATAAAGCAACTATAAGAATAGTTATTAATAAACCAATACCTATTGCACAAGCTAAAAACTTCAGAAAATCCTTATCTTTAATGTTTTTCTTAATATAAGCCAATGTACTTTCATTATTCTGTTCAGTCCTTTTCTCCTCTTCACATTTTACTCGTAGCGTTCCATCATTGTTATCTCTTGCCACAACATATTGCTCATCATTAAAGTAGAACCGTATTTCATTTTCTAAACTACTTGCATGAAATACTATGAGTTCCTCTGGGTCATTGGACTTCCAGATAGATTTTAGATTAAACCGTTCCTCCATAACATACCTCCATGTAAAATAAGTTAATAGTTTCTACAATTCTTTTTAGAATTATTTATTAACTATTATACAATATCTTTACATAAAATTCAAGTTCCACTAAAGTTGTCTGTTTTTTGTTTTCAAATATTCTATAGCATATTTTTGTGCTTTTTCTTTTATCTCTCTAATATCTATAAGATTATTTTTTTCTTTTAACAATTCTACACATAGATAATTTGTATTTTGAGAAGATAAAATATCTTTAATTATCAAACTTACAATTCTTTCAATATCTTTTTTTAAAGTTACCTCTATTTGTTTTGAAATTACTTTACAAATAAAATCTAAATCATCTCTAGTAGTTTTCATTGTTAGTCCTTGCATGATAAATTCTCTAGCAATTTCAGACTTTGTTTTGTTAGTCTTTGCACATAACATCATCAGTCGGTTATATGTTTCTATATCTACATAGAACGATAGCTTTTCTTTTTTACTTTCTTGTTTTTCTTCCATGCTAAACCTCCTTTGACTTACTCGACCACTGTAGTGCAAGAATAGGTGTCGGACAGACACCCCTAAACTGCTTAAAGGCAAAGCCTTTAACTTGTCGGATTTTTTTTACGATGTCGGATTTTTGTCCGATAAAATTTCAATATCTGTGAAGTAGTTTTCTAATAATTTTTCAATTAATTCAGTAAATTCTTCATCATTTTTAAAT
>CAMMMI010000005.1 GCA_946497905.1 uncultured Clostridium sp. | reverse complement strand
GGTATAAACCTAACGAAAGAATATATTTTATTAAAGCAAGCAGGAATTAATATAGAAGGAATGTATTATGACATAGCAGTTGCAGGATATTTGTTAAATCCTACAAATACAAAATTTGATATAGAAAATTTAGCTAGCCAATATATAGAGTTAGATATAAAAGAATATATTGGAGAAGAAGAAAAAGAAGAACAAATAAATTTATTTGATAGTATTAATGAAAACAAAGAAACAAAAAATACAGAAAAGGAATTTGACCTGATATATGTATATGCAATAGCCAAAATACAAGAAGAAACATTAAAAAAACTAGAAGAAATAAATGCAAAAGATTTATTCTTTAATATAGAAATGCCAACAGTTGAAGTATTGTCAGATATGCAATGGAATGGCATGTATGTCGATAAAGAAGAATTAGAAAGCTTTGGAAAAGAATTAAGTAGTAAAATAGAAATATTAACTAAAGAAATACATGAGATGGCAGGTCAAGACTTTAATATTAATTCAACAAAACAACTTGGTGAAATATTATTTGAAAAAATGAAATTACCAGTTGTAAAAAAGACAAAAAGCGGATATTCTACTGATGTAGACGTTTTAGAAAAATTGAAAAAAGAAGATCCTATAATAGAAAAAATTTTAGAATATAGACAATTAATGAAACTAAATTCAACATATGTAGAAGGACTAAAAGTATATATAAATCCAAAAACTAAAAGAATACATTCTTTTTTCCACCAAACAATAACAGCAACAGGAAGAATAAGCTCAACAGAACCAAATCTTCAAAATATACCAACTAGGTTTGAACTAGGAAAAAGGGTAAGAAAAATATTTAAACCAGCAGAAGGAAAACTATATGTAGATGCTGACTATTCTCAAATTGAATTAAGAGTATTAGCTCATATTTCAGAAGATAAACATATGATAGAGGCATTCAATAATAATCAAGATATCCATAAACAAGCAGCTTCTAAAGTGTTTAAAACTCCAATGGAAGAGGTAACAAAAGAACAAAGAAGTAATGCAAAAGCTGTAAATTTTGGTATTGTTTATGGTATAAGTGATTTTGGCCTAGGAGAACAATTAGGAATATCAAGAAAACAAGCTAAAAAATATATTGATGAATATTTAGAGGAATATAAAGGAATAAAAGAATTTATGGATAATATAACAGAAAAGGCAAAAGAGCAAGGGTATGTAGAAACCCTATTTCATAGAAGAAGATATATTCCAGAACTTAAATCAAATAATTATATGGTAAGACAATTTGGAGCAAGAGCAGCTATGAATACTCCAATTCAAGGAACAGCAGCAGATATAATGAAAATAGCAATGATAAATGTGTATAGAGAATTAAAGAAAAGAAATTTAAAATCAAAAATTGTATTACAAGTACATGATGAAATGATGATTGAAAGTCCAAAAGATGAAATAGAAGAAGTCAAGAAATTAATAAAGGAAGAAATGGAAAGTGCTATAAATTTAAAAGTACCATTAATAGCTGACATTTCAGAAGCGGAAAACTGGTATGAATGTAAATAGTACAAGGTAAATGATAACATTTATAATGATTAATACAAATCAGGAAAAACAAGGAGAGATAAATTTGAGAAATTTATTTACTAATAAAAAATTAGTTATTTTTATAATAATTATTATCATAGTATGTGTTTTTCTGGGGATGTTTAAAGATAAAATACTAAAGATAATATATCCACAAAATTATAAAGAGATAGTATCAATTTATGCAGAAAAATATGGAGTGGAAGAGAACTTGATTTATGCAGTAATAAAGGCAGAAAGTAATTTTAATAATAATGCTGTATCACATAAAGGTGCAATAGGGATAATGCAAATTATGGAAGATACTGGAGAAGAAATTGCAACAAAACTAGGATTAGAATTAGATAAAGAAAATTTAAGAGAAGAATTATCAAAAATAGACAACAATATAAATATTGGTACAAATTATTTATCAGTATTATTAGAAAAATATAAGAATAAAGAAGTGGCATTAGCCGCATATAATGCTGGAATAGGTACTGTAGATAATTGGATAGAAAAAGGTATAATTAAAGGTGATGGTACAAATATAGAGAATATTCCTTATAAAGAAACTAATAATTATGTTAGAAAAATACTAAGAGATTATAAAATTTATTGTTATTTATATTGATTAAGATTGCAGTTACATTAGATGTAGTACATCAATAAATCATGAATATTTTTCAAAAAGATAATTGATTTTTTGCAGTATTAATGGTATTATTTTGTAAAATGGAAGGTGATAACTTATGAAAAAATTTGAAAGTACAAAAGGTATAACACTAATAGCATTAATAGTAACAATAATTATTCTTTTAATATTAGCAGGAGTAAGTATAACAACTTTAACAGGAGAAAAAGGAATAATCAAAGAAGCTAATGAAGGGAAAGAACAGGCAGAAGCAAAAAGTGAAAGAGATTTATTAGAAGTAGCATTAGTTGTAGCAATGCAAAAAGATACATATGGGAAGATAACAAAAGAAAATTTGGATACTGAGTTAGATAAAGAACCTGGAAATGATAAATATACATCAGAACAATTAGGAGATAATATACGTATAACTTTTGTAGATAGTGGAAGAAGTTATGTAGTAGATAGTAAAGGAAATATTATGTCTCAATAAGGGACGTTTTTCTTTGTTAAAGGAGAATGTAGAAATGATAGTAGAACAATTAATATTCACAGTAATTACATTTGCAATATTTGTATATATGTTTTTAAGAATGATAAAAAATAATGATACAACATATGTAATAATACTAGTATTAGAAGCAATAGGAATAGCATTGAATTTTGTAGAAGTACTATTTAATGTAAAACTAAATATGCTATTTTTAATATTAAAATATGTATTAGCAATAATATTACCACTGGCAATAATAATATTAGAAAAAAATGGATTTTTATTAAATGAATTTTTAGCTGTAACAAGAGCAAATTTTTACTTAATGATGGGGAATGATAAAAAGGCAAAACAAGCATTAATAGATTTGGTAACAAAAAAACCTCAAAATTATAAAGCACACAAAATGTTAGCACAAATATATGAAAATGAAGGTGGAATGAGAAAAGCAATAGATGAATATGTGCAAGCAATAGATATAGACAAAAAAGATTATGATTCATATTACAAAATAGCTAATTTATTAAATGGATTAAACAAAAAAGATGAAGCGTCAGAAATGCTATTTAATTTATTAAATAAAAAACCAGAAATGCTTGAAGCAACAAATTTATTAGGAGAAATTTTATTAGAACAAGAAAAATACAAAGAAGCAGTAAATGTATATCAAGAAGCATTAAAATATAATCCAGTAAATTATGATTTAAATTATAATTTAGGAATAGCATATACAATGTTAAATGATTTTCAAAATGCAAAAACATGTTATGAAAAAGCAGCACAAATAAATTCATTGTTATATAATGCAAAATATTCTTTAGCACAAATAGCCTTAATATATAAAGATTTAGAAGAAGCAGAAAAAAGATTTTTAGAAGCAATAGAAGATGAAAGATTATCAGCAGATGGATATTTTGAACTAGCAAAAATCTATCTATTAAAAGGAGATAAGGAAACCGCAATAAAATATATAAATATAGCTATAGATGAAAATTCAATGAAAATAGTAGATAAAGTAAAAAAAGACCCAATATTTATACCAATAATGGCAAAAATATCAATACCATTCAATTTAGAGGATACTAGTAAAGAACAAGAAAAATTAAAAATAGAAGAAAGAAGAGCAAAAGAACATCTAGAAGAAATGTGTGAAATAACAAGAAATTTAAGTTATAATGATATAAACTTATTAAAAAAGAATAGAAAATCAAAAGAAAAAATCCAAGAAATAATAAAAGAAGATAACCAAAAGGAAAGACAAGAATAATATTCAGGATGGAGCTTACTAATCTATAAAAATATTCATAAAATCAAATCTGCAAAAATATAATTATATAACGACACATTTTATGTGGATATTACTAAGATTAAAAAGAAGGGAGAGAATGAGTATTTAAGAAATTAAATATATCATTTTAGTTTTTATGAGTAAAAAATTTGCGATAATTGGTGGGGATTTAAGATTAACTAAACTAGCTCAAATACTAGCTAAAGAAGAAAAACAAATATACATATTTGGGATAGAAAAAGAACAAGAATTAGAAGATGTTCCAAATATAAAAATATCTAAAAATTTAGAACAAGCACTAGAAAATGTAGATATAGTAATTAGTGCAATACCATTTTCACGAGATGGGGTACTAGTAAATACACCATTAAGTGAAAATACAATAAAGATAAATGATTTAATGAATCTTATAAAAAATAAAACATTAATAGCTGGAACTATATCAAATGAAATTTACAAAAAATATAGAGATGTCAAAATAATAGATATTATGAAAAATGAAAAATTAGTAATTTTGAATACGATTGCAACAGCAGAAGGAACAATAAAAGAAATAATTACAAATACACAAATAAATATACATGGAAGCAAAATAATGATATTAGGTTTTGGAAGAGTAGGAAAAACACTTGCTAAAAAACTAGATGGACTTTCAGCAAAAATAACAATAGTATCAAAAGAATACGAAGAATTAGCATGGGCAGAAGCTTATGGATATCAAAATATACAATTAAATAAAATAGAAAATTCAATAAAAAATTATGATATAATAGTAAATACTATTCCTCATATTGTGTTACAAGGAGAAATTTTAGAAAAAGTAAATACAAATACATTATTATTAGATTTAGCTTCTGGTGATGGAGGCATAGATAAAAAAGAAGCACAAAAAAATAACTTAAAATTAATAACAGCTCTAGGGTTGCCAGGGAAAACAGCACCTGTTACCACAGCAAGAATTTTAAAAGAAACTATTTATGAAATTTTGGAGGAGAAAAAATAATGTTTATAGAAATAGTGAAAACAATAATATTTGGAATTGTAGAAGGAATAACAGAATGGTTACCAATTAGTAGTACAGGACATTTGATATTAGTAGAGCAATTCATAAAATTTAAAGAAGTATCACCAGAATTCTGGGGAATGTTTCAAGTGGTAATACAATTTGGTGCAATTTTAGCGGTTGTATTATTATATTTTAAAAACATATGGCCTTTTACAAAAAACAAAGAAAAAGCAATCAAGAAAAAAGGAATTTTATCAATTTTAAATAAAGATATAATGAATTTGTGGGGGAAAATATTAGTAGGGTGCATACCAGCAGCAATTATAGGATTACTTTTTGATGAAGTATTTGAAGAATTATTTTATAATCCAACATGCATAGCAATTGCATTAATAGTTTTTGGTATAGCATTTATAATTATAGAAAATTGGAACAAAAATAGAAAAAATACAAAAACAGAAAATTCACAAATTACATATAAAGATGCTTTGATTATAGGCGTATTTCAATTACTAGCAGCAATATTTCCAGGAACATCACGTTCGGGAGCAACAATAATAGGGGGATTATTAATAGGACTATCAAGACCAAATGCAGCAGAATTTACATTTTATTTAGCAATACCAACAATGTTGGGTGCTAGTCTGTTAAAATTAGTAAAGTTTGGATTTGGATTTACAAGTATAGAATTGATTATTTTATTAGTAGGAATGCTAGTATCTTTCTTAATATCAATTTTAGTTATAAAATTCTTAATGAATTATATCAAAAAACATGATTTTAAAGTGTTTGGATATTATAGAATTATACTTGGAATTATAGTATTGGCATATTTTATGTTATAGAGGTTGATTGCCAAAGGGGACGGGCTATTTTGGCACTACTAGGGGACGTTCCTTCAATCCCGAAAATTAGGGAACAAGGGGACAGACCTTCCAAGTTTAACATCTTACCTTACCCTATAGTAATCCTATTATCCTCAAATATGTGATTTTCGGTTCAATACATAATTTAAAAAATTCTAAATTAATTTTTTGGCACTCTTTCACTTAGTCTGAGCTAAAGCTCGACGCGAACATTTTCCAAAAAATTAATAAAGAATTTCTAAAATTATTTCAATCACATTCAAATCACATATTTGAGGATAATAGGATTACTATAGGGTAAGGTAAGATGTTAAACTTGGAAGGTCTGTCCCCTTGTTCCCTAATTTTCGGGATTGAAGGAACGTCCCCTAGTAGTGCCAAAATAACCCGTCCCCTTTGGCAATTTTAAGGTACGTCCTCTATTTTATTTCTCTTTGGTTTCTATCCTGAGAATGTCCGCACATTTTTTCATACTCTTTACACTTAATTTTATAATCCATTTGCATACATAAATAACGATAATAACTATAAGCTTGTTCATATTGCATTATAGGATTAAACATAGGATCTTTATACAATTCATTCATATCCATTCCATTTTGAGATTGCATACCAAAATCCATATATGGTGAAAAACCGTTAAAATCTTTATCCATAATTATCAATACCTCCTACAACAAATATATTAATAAAATATAAAAAAATGCAAAATATACAAGCCAAATTAATAGTAAATTATAAAAGTTAAATAAATAAAACTTACAAATCAAAATTAAAAAAAGGAAAAATATTAATAAATATATAAGTATAAAATCCAGCTAAAAATCCTTGAATAATTTTTCCGTACAAATAAGGTTTTATAGATAAATCAGTTTTAGAGGTTATACTCCACACTTGTAATAATACAGATATACCACCAAATCCAAGTAAAAATGCAGTAATAATAATATTTATTGAAAGTTTTCTACATACAATATTAGATATGGAGTTTATTCCATTAGTTATTTCTAAAATACCAGTTAAAGTTCCAGAAATAAAAGAAAGATCAATATTAATAAAATTTGCAATAGGGGATAAAACAGTAGAAATCAAGTTCAATATTCCACTAGATTGTAAAATGGAGATTATACTTGAAAAAATAACTACAAATCCACCAATTAAAAGGATGGTAGATATACTACTCGTAATGCTTTCTGCTAAGACTTCACCTAAATTAGAAAAATTAACATCTTTTTTTGAACTTATTTTACTAGAATGTTTAGAAGTATAAAGTTCAGATTGTTTATTTTTTTTCCAGAACCTAAAAATAATTCCAACACTTATGCAAGCTAAAATATGAGTTATAAAAAGTAAAATGCCAATAGAAGTATTTTTAAACATTAAGATACCAACAGTACCTATTATAAACAAAGGGCCTGAGTTATTGGTAAAACTAAGAAGTCTTTCACATTCTTCCTTTGTACATATATTATTTTTTCTAAAATTAGTAGCAATTTTTGCTCCCACAGGATATCCACTAATAATGCCCATAATAAAAGCAAAACTGCCCTCACCACGAACATTAAATAAAGGTTTCATATAATTATTTAATATTAGACCTAATTGAGATACAATGTTAGTATGCATAAGAAGTTCTGTGGCTACAAAAAACGGAAACAAGGATGGAACGACAGAATTTGCCCAAAGCGACAATCCAGATTTTACGGCAGGTAAGTTGCTTTTTGAAAAAATCAATAAACATAAAGTGAAAACTATAAATATTATTGGAAAAAAATTTTTTCGTAATTTTAAAACATAAAAATTTTGCTTTAATACCATATAAATCACCTTATAAAATTATATTTTATAAAAATCATAATATGTTATTGTGTTTATAATTTTTTGATGATATAATTGTAAAAATTGATTATAAAATAGAAATAAAAATATTAAAACGAAAAATATCTTAAAAAAAGTGAGGTGAACAACATGGATGAAAGAATGATAAAAGCTATAGAAAGATTGGAAAAAAATATGACTATAGGTTTTGAAAACTTAAGAATTGAAATGAATGAGAAATTGGAAAATCAAAAAAAAGAATTAAAAACAGAACTATCAAAAGAGCTAAAAACAGAATTGACAAAAGAATTAAAGAGAGAATTAACGAAAGAGTTAAAGAAAGAATTAACAAAAGAATTAACAAAAGAATTAACGAAAGAATTAAAAAAAGAGATAAAAAAAGAATTAACAGAAGAATTAAAGGACTTAAAAGAATTAACAAAGAACTTAGTAACAAAAGATGAGTTAAACAGGAGATTTGATGAGCAAAACAAAGAGATTGCTCAAGAATTTAGAAATATAGTAAAATATTTTGAGGATAAACAAAGAAAACAAGAAAAAATTAATGAACAATTCTATAATGAATTTGAAAAAAATAGAATATCACATGATAGTTATAATTCAAAGATTTATAAAATAGAATTAACACAATCAACCTTAGAAAGAAAAATATTAGATTTAGAAGATGATAAAAAAATGTTAGTATAAATTCTTGTACAATAAAAAAGATAGGAAGTGTAAAATTTGAGTATAAAAGAACTTATAGAAAATTCACAATTAAATATAAACAGAGAAAAAATTTTATATAATGAACCTATGAAAAAATATACAACATTTAAAGTTGGAGGACCAGCAGAATGTTTAATAAAAATAGATAATGAAGAGGATTTAAAAGAAATATTAAAATTTGCAAAAGAAAAAAACATAGAAATAACAATAATAGGAAATGGAAGTAATTTACTAGTTTTAGATGGTGGAATAAAAGGAATTATACTATTAATTAGAATAGAAGGAATAAAAATATTAGAAGAAAGTAAAGTAAGAAGTAATAAAGAATTAGAAGAATATAAAGAAAATAAATTTATAATAGAAGTAAAATCAGGAACTAAAATATCTATATTAGGACAAAAGCTAGCAAACTTAGAAATAGAAGGATTTGAAGAACTTTCGGGAATACCAGGAACTATTGGTGGAGCTGTTATAATGAATGCAGGAGCACACGGTAAAGAGATGAAAGATATTGTAAAATCTGTTAAATGTATTGATTATACAGGTAAAGTAATAAAATTTACAAATGAGGAAATGCAATTTAGTTATAGAACTTCAAAATTAAAAAACAATAAATTTATTATAATTGCAGTTACATTAGAATTAAACAAAGGAAAAAAAGAAGAAATACAAGAAAAAATGAAAAAGTTTAGAGATTATAGAAAAGAACACCAGCCAATAGAATATCCAAGTGCTGGAAGTACTTTTAAAAGAGGGGAAGATTTTATAACAGCAAAATTGATAGATGAGGCAGGTTTAAAAGGATTTAGCATAGGAAATGCAGAAGTTTCAACAAAACATGCAGGATTTGTTATAAACAAAGGAAATGCTACAGCACAAGATATTTTAGAATTAATAGAATACATAAAAAAAGTAGTATATGAAAAATTTGGTAAAGAGCTTAATTTAGAAATCCAAGTTATTGGAGAGAATAAAATATAAAGTTTAAAATATTACACTATTTTAGAATTAAATTAAACATGAAAGGAATGCAAACAATGAAAGGTTTTATGCAATGGTTTAAATCAAGTAGCAAAATGAAAAGATGGATGTTTTTAATATTAATAGGTATAATTTTAGCATGTTATGGACTAGCAAAAATTCTAGTAATGAAAGAAATATCTTTTCAAGAAGTAGGGCAAGTTATAGCAATATTTGTAGTTGGATTTGTTGCTATAGTTCTAGGATTAATATACTTAAATAAAAGGACATTAGAAATTTTAATAGAAGCTACAGATGAAAGAATGGAAAATAAAAATAATGTAAATATTAAGTCATTAATATTCAACAAAACTGTATATGATAAAGGACCTAACATAGTAGTTATTGGTGGTGGAACAGGATTAAATACAGTATTAGAGGGAATGAAAAACTATACAAATAATTTAACAGCAATAGTTACAGTATCAGACTATGGAGAACAAATGTCAAACTCTAGAAAAGAGCTAGAAATGTTACCATTAAATGACGTAAAA
Organism: uncultured Clostridium sp.; assembly: GCA_946497905.1. Classification (GTDB taxonomy): domain Bacteria; phylum Bacillota; class Clostridia; order TANB77; family CAG-508; genus CAG-269. The sequence goes on along the minus strand of CAMMMI010000005.1, from coordinate 20,616 downwards.
GACAGTATAGTTTCTCTTGCTGTTAAAAAAGACCAAATAGAAAAATTATTTAATTACGAATTTAATAAAGGAAGGCTAAAAGGATTAAATTTTTCTGATATATATTTTTCAGCTATGAAAGAAATAGATGGAAATTTTGAAGATTCAGTAATGAGAAGTAATGAAGTATTAAATATAGTTGGAAAAGTAATGCCAGTAACATTAGATGAAATGAAAATAGTAGCAGAACTTGCAAATGGATATATTGTAGAAGAAAAAACAAGAATACCAGAAGTAGTATCAGACAAATTAACAAAAATAAACAGAATAATGTTAAATCCATCAAACTGTAGACCAGCTCCAGGAGTTATAGAAACAATAAAAAATGCAGATTGTATAATAATAGGACCAGGAAGTTTATACACAAATGTAATACCTAATTTATTAGTAAATGGAATAGCAAAAGCTATAAAGGAAAGTACGGCAATAAAAGTATATATAAGTAATATAATGACAGAGCCAGGGCAAACAGACGATTATTCAGTATCAGATCATTTAAATGCAATAATTGACCATTGTGGAACAGGAATAATAGATTATTGTATTTATGATACAGGAGAAATAATACCAGAATTTATAAAAAAATATAATTTAGAAGGTCAAGACTTAGTAGGTCAAGATATAGACAAGGTAAAAGGAATAAAATTCTTACAAAGAAATTTATCAATGATAAAAGATGAACATATAAGACATGATCCAGGATTGGTTGCTTCATCAATAATAGAACTTATATGTGATGATTTAAAATATCAAGATAAGCAAAATGATCCTCAATATTTAATGTTAAATACTAAATTAAGAGAAGAAAAAAGAATAAATAAAATAAAAAAAGAAATGAAGAAAAATGAGAAAAAAGAACTAAAAAATAAAAACAAAGGAAAAAGAGCTAAAAGATCAAAAAGTAAATTTAGCAATAAATATAGTGAAAGAATAGAAGCAATTAGGGAAGCTGATGAAAAAGCAAGAAGAAAAATGGAAAAAAGAGAAAATAAAAAAGAAACAAGAAAAACAACAAAAAAGACAACAAAAAATCAGAAAAAAACTCCACAACAACTAAGAGAAGAAATGTTAAAAAAATTAGAAGAAAGCAAGCTAAACAGTAAAAAATAAGAGTTTAGAAAGTAAATATAAAAATATAAGATTAAAATAAAATCTTACACATATTATCAGGAAAGGAGAGTATGCTTTTAAAGCATACAAAATAAAATATGAATTTTACAAAGGAAAATTTAACTTTAGAAGAAGGACTAAAGAAAGAATGGATAATAACAAATGGTTTAGGAGGATATAGTTCTTCTACAATAATAGGTGCAAATACTAGAAAATACCATGGATTATTAGTAGCACCATTAACACCACCAGCAAGAAGGTTTTTAATACTATCAAAATTAGATGAGAGTATAGAAAGAGAAGGAAAAAAATATGATTTATACACAAATGTGTGTAATGAACATATTTCACATGGATATAAATATCAAGAAGAATTTATAAAAGAGGAAATACCAACATTTAGATATAAAGTAGAGGATGTAGAAATAGAAAAAAGTATCTGTATGGATTATGGGAAAAATACAGTAGGAGTATATTATAAAATAAAAAATGGAAAAAAAGACATAAAACTTACATTAGCACCAGTTATAAATTATAGAGATTTTCACCAAATGAATACAGGCCATTATTTTAATATCCAACAATCAGTAAGAAAAGGAAAAGTAAAACTAGTAGTAGACAATAATTCACAAGCACCAGTATATATGCATATATCTGATGGAGAATATACACAACACTATAATGATACATTTATGCACATGTTTTATATAGAAGAAGAAAAAAGAGGATTCTATCCAGAAGAGAACCACTCAGTACCAGGAGTATATGAAGTTAATATAAAAGCAAAACAAGAAAAAAATATTTCATTTATATGTTCATTAGAAGAAAATATAGAAGAAATAGATGTGCAAGATTTAATAACTAAAGAAAAAAATAGAATACAAAAAATAATCAAACAATCTGAATTAATAGATGAAACAAAAAGTAAGAAAACTAAAAAAGAAAAAGAAAGAGATGAACTAATAAAAACATATCTAATAGCAACAGACAATTTTGTTGTATATAGACCAAATTTTGGTTTACACACTTTAATTGCAGGTTACCACTGGTTTTTAGACTGGGGAAGAGACGCACTAATAGCATTTGAAGGGCTATTATTAATTCCAAAAAGATATGATATAGCAAAAGAATTATTATTAACAATGACACGAGACATAAAATATGGGTTAGTTCCAAATGGATATTCAGGATATGACAATAGACCATTATATAATAGTGTGGACGCTTCATTATTATTATTTGAGGAAATACAAAAATATTTGGAATACACTCAAGATTATGCATTTATAAAAGAAATAATGTATGAGAAACTAGAACATATAATAGAAAATTATTGTAAAGGAATAGATGTAGACGACAATAATATTTATCTTGATTCAGATGGCTTGATAGTATCTGGAACAGAAGATACACAAAATACATGGATGGACGCAAAATATGATGGTATTGCAGTTACACCAAGAAATGGCAAAGCAGTTGAAATAAATGCATTATGGTATAATGCAAATATGATAATGTATAACTTAGCTAAAAAAACAAGACATATAATAAAAGCAAAAAAATATAAAGAATTAGCAGAAAATTGTAAAATATCTTTTAACAATAGATTTTATAATATAAAAAAGAAATGTTTATACGATGTAATTGGAGATGACAAAATAAGACCAAATCAACTATTTGCATTAAGTTTAACATATCCAATAGTAGACCCAACATCAGAAGAAGCAAAAAATATAATAAACACAGTAGAAAAAAAATTATTAAATCAATATGGATTAAAAACACTAGCAAAAGGTGAAAAAAACTATGTTGAAATATATGAAGGAAGTCCATATAAACGAGATACAAGCTATCATCAAGGAATAACTTGGACATGGCTATTAGGATTATATTTTAATGCACTAAAAAATATGGAAAAAGAATCAAAAGGAGAAGAAAAAATTCAACTACAAGAAAAAATACAGAAATTTGTAGACAAAACAAATAAAACATTCAAAAAAGACATAAACGAAAATGGCTGTATAGGAAGTATATCAGAATTATATGATTCTAAAAAACCACAATTACCAAAAGGTGCAGTTGCACAAGGTTGGAGTGTTGCAGAAGTATTAAGGATATGCCTTAATGGTGATGTCTCTGCTTAATACAAGCCTTTATGATTAATTTTGCTGAATATGTTCAGGATTTAGGAACTAGTCATAATTCAGAAACTGGTCATATTGAAGAAGGAAGATAGGCAGAAAGATAATGAAAAAATACCTTTCTAGGAAAAAATGCTAGGAGATGAACAAAGTGAAAAAAGTATCTGTAGTTATACCAATGTATAATGAACAAGAAGTAGTAAAAAAATGCTATGAAAAAATCAATAATACCTTAAAAAGCATAGAAGATAAATATGATTACGAAATAATATTTATCAATGATGGTAGTAAAGATAAAACATTAGAGATATTAAAAGATATTGCTAAAAATGATAAAAAAGTAAAGATAATAGTATTTTCAAGAAACTTTGGACATCAATCAGCAGTAACAGCAGGACTAAAAAATGTAACAGGAGACGCCATAGTTATAATAGATGCAGATTTACAAGACCCTCCAGAACTAATACCACAAATGTTAGAATTATGGGAAAAAGGCAATGATATAATTTATGGAAAAAGGAAAACAAGAAAAGGAGAATCTAAATTTAAATTATTAACAGCATCAATGTTTTATAAAACATTAAATTTATTATCAGATGTAGAAATACCAAAAGATACAGGAGATTTTAGATTAGTAGATAGAAATGTAGTAGACATTATAAATGAATTGCCAGAACATAATAAATTTTTAAGAGGATTATTTAGTTGGGTAGGATTTGAACAAATTCCTTTTGAATATGTAAGAGAAAAAAGATATGCTGGAAAAACAAAATATCCACTAAAAAAAATGTTAAGATTAGCACAAGATGGGATTTTTAGTTTTTCTATAAAACCTTTAAAAATAGTAGGGGCAATGGGCATTCTATCAGTAGTTATTTCTATATTAATTTTAATATATGCAATATTGTCATATTTTTGTAATTGGAATAATTTAACTGCTGGTTGGACTTCTATAATGGTTACTATGACATTTTTGTGTGGAATGATACTAATATCTTTGTGGATGATAGGGGAATATATTGGTAGAATATATGACGAAACTAGAGGGAGACCACAGTATATAATAAAAGATACAATAAACTTTGAAAATGATAATAAAGGTTAGAGAATTGGTTACTAGTTAATGTTTTTTATAAATTATATAAAGAAAAAGTTGATATTATAATATTTTTTAAGATCTCCTGTTCCTTGTATTCAAAAAGAATTTATAAGGCTTTCTCATGAGCCTCTTTCACTCAGGCCCTCTCGTAAACTTGAGTACCGTGAACATTCCTCATCCGAAAGCCAAATAAATTCTATTTTTCATTTCAGTCAAGCGTCGAAACTTAAAAAATATTATAATATCAACTTTTTCTTATTTATTATATAGATAAACAATTAACCAGTAACGAGAATTATAACAAAATTCTGAAAAAACATTGACAGATAGCCTTTTCTATGATAAAATTACTAACTGTAATCCGCTTAATCAAGGTCCAAAAACATTAATTAAATTTAATTACCTGTATTTAAGGATTAGCGAGTATGCAAATAAGGGAGGTGCATTTTAAATGTACGCAATAATTGAAAGTTGTGGAAGACAATACAAAGTAGCAGAAGGAGATGTAGTATTTTTCGAAAAATTAGATGTAGAAGAAGGAAAAAAAGTTACTTTTGATAAAGTAGTATTAGTATCTGAAGATGGAAAAGTACAAATAGGAAATCCTTATGTTAAAAGTGTAAAAGTAGAAGGAAAAGTAGTTTCACACGGTAAAGGTAAAAAAATAATTGTTTTCAAAATGAAACCTAAAAAGAATTATAGAAGAAAACAAGGACATAGACAACCTTATACAAAAGTAGAAATTACATCTATAAAAACAACTACTAAAAAAGCAGAAACTACAAAAAAAGTTGCTGAAAAAGTAGAAGCTTAATTTAGAATTTTTATGAACGATATAAATAAAGAATTCGAACCGAAAGGAGTGAGAAAGCATGGCTCATAAGAAAGGTCAAGGTAGTAGCCATAATGGTAGAGAGAGTGAATCTAAACGTCTTGGAGTAAAAAGAGCAGATGGACAATTTGTTCTTGCAGGAAATATTTTAATAAGACAAAGAGGAACTAAAGTACACCCAGGTGTTAATGTTGGCAAAGGTAGTGATGATACTTTGTTTGCATTAGTAGATGGTGTAGTTAAATTTGAAAGAAAAGGTAGAGATAAAAAGCAAGTTAGTGTTTATCCAAAAGTAAATGCTAATTAAAATGATTATAAAAATTCTAGAATAAATACTAGATATTTTAAAGTAAGATGAAGTGTAATAAAAATATTACATTATCATCTTTTTTTTGAATAGGAAAAAAAAGCCCGCTATTGTTCTCTATTAGGAAAGTTACCCTTTCTTATTCTAAAATCTAATTGACCACTCATTCTAATAGAAAAAAAGTGAAAAATAGTGTATAAATATATATGTAGAAAGAGGTGTAGATGAGAAATATAGAAATTATAGCAAGCGGAAAATATCTTCCTAAAAAAGAAATATTAAGTGAAGAAATAGAAAAGAAGATGGCTTTAGAAAAAGGATATATAGAAAAAAGAACAGGAATAAAGAAAAAATACTATATAGAAAAAGAAAAAATAGAAGACCTAGCAATAGAAGCAACAAGAGATTTATTTTCAAAAGGAATAACTAAAGAAAATATTGGTCTAATTATAGTAGCAACAACAACAACTCAAAATTTAATGCCAGGTATTTCAAATTATGTACAAAAAGCATTAAACTTAAAACCATGTATATGTTTAGATATTTTAGCAGGTTGTAGTGGTTATATAAATGCATTTGATATAGCAAATATTTATATAAAGACAGGAAGAGTAGAAAAGGCATTAGTAATAGGAGTAGACATCCTTTCAAAATACGTAAATACAGAAGATATTAATACATCAATAATATTATCAGATGGAGCAGGTGCAACATTAATAGGAAGTACAAATTTAAATAAAGAATATTATTCTAATATAAAAGCAGAAGGAGAAAATAATCACATACTAGAATGTAAAGCAAATAGTAATATATACATGGAAGGAAAAGAAATATACAAATATGCTGTAACAAAGACAGTAAAAAATATAAAAGAACTATTAAAAGAAGCAAAAGAAGATATAGAAAATATAAAATATATCATACCACACCAATCAAATATAAAAATAATGAAAGCAATAGCTAATAGACTAAAAATTGATACAAATAAAATGTATATAAACATAGAAAACGTAGGAAATACATTTTGTGCAAGTATTCCAATAGCATTAAATGAAATGATTGAAAAAGGGCTTGTACAAAAAGGAGATAAAGTTATATTGTTAGGATATGGTGGAGGACTAAACACAGGAAGTATTTTAATGTCTTATTAGGGAGAATTATTTATATAAGATATTAAAATAAATTATTAATATATAAGTCTCATTACAAATTTACCTGATGAGGCAAAGGAGGAATTATGAAAAGAGCATTTTTATTTCCAGGTCAAGGAGCACAAACAGTAGGAATGGGAAAAGATATATACGAAAAATATGAAGAAGCAAGAAAAGTCTATGATGAAGCAACAAAAATCTCAGGAATAGATGTAAAAAAAATCTGTTTTGAAGGACCAGAAGAAGAACTAAATAAAACAGAAAATACACAAATTGCAATTTTAACAACAAGTTTAGCAATTTTAGAAGTATTAAAAGCACAAGGAATAGAAGCAGATATAGCTGTAGGCTTAAGTTTAGGAGAATATACAGCATTAATTTATTCTGGAATTATATCATTTGAAGATGGAATAAAACTAATCCAAAAAAGAGGATACTATATGGGAAATCTATTGCCAAAAGAAGAATATTCAATGGCAGCAGTAATAGGATTAGAAAGTTCAAAAATAGAAGAAATTTGCAATAAAATCCAAGAAAAAGGAAAATTTGTAGTTCCAGCAAATTACAATTGTAGTGTGCAAACAGCAATATCAGGAGAAACAGAAGCAATAGACGAAGCAATAGAACTATTAAAACAAGCTGGAGCAAAAAGAGCAATAAAATTAAAAACAAGTGGACCATTTCATACAATTAAATTACAGCAAGCCAAAAAAGCATATGAAAAAGAATTAGAAAATATAAGTTTTAATGTTTTACCAGAAAATCAACAAAAAGTAAAAGTAATAAAAAATTTAGATGGAACATATTACAAAAAAGGTGATAATGTAAAGGAAATTCTAGCAAAACATATAATAAGTCCAGTTAGATTTGACAAAGCAATAGAATTAATGAAAAAAGAACAAGTAGAAGAATATGTAGAAATAGGACCAGGAAAAGTATTAACAGGTTTCATAAAAAAAGATAATAAAGAAGCAAAAACATATAATATAAGTAGTGCCAAAGGGGACGGGCTATTTTGGCACAACTAATAAAAATTATTATTTTTGGTATATTTAACAAGTTTTAATTTAATTAAAATTTATAAATGTAAGATTTTGTGCCAAAATAGCCCGTCCCCTTTGGCACACTAAAATAGGAGGAAGTTATGGAAGAGAAAAAAACAGTTTTAGTAACAGGTGCTTCTAGAGGTATTGGTAAAGAAGTAGCATTAAAATATGCAGAGAATGGATATGATGTAATTATTAACTACGTGTCAGATAATACAGATGTAAAAGCTTTGGAAAATGAATTTAAGGAAAAAGGAGCAGATTGTTTAATTTTAAAAGCAGATGTTTCAAAACAAGAAGATGTACAATTACTTGTAGATAAAGCAATAGAAAAATTTGGAAAAATAGATGTTCTTGTTAATAATGCAGGCATTACAAAAGATAATTTATTAATGAGAATGACAGAAGAAGAATTTGATAAAGTAATAGAAATAAATCTAAAAGGTACTTATTTAGTAACAAAAGCTGTAACTAAATATATGATGAAAAAAAGAAATGGAAGTATAATAAATCTTTCATCAGTAGTAGGAGTTGCAGGAAATGCAGGACAATGTAATTATTCAGCATCAAAAGCAGGAATAATAGGTTTTACAAAAAGTATAGCAAAAGAATTAGCGTCAAGAAACATAAGATCAAATGCTATAGCGCCAGGTTTTATAGAAACAGACATGACAGCTGTATTACAAGATAGTGTTAAAGAAAATATATATAATCAAATACCATTAAAAAGAATGGGAACTGCAAAAGAAGTTGCAAATTTAGCATATTTCTTAGGTTCAGATGAAAGTTCATATATAACAGGGCAAGTAATAAATATTGATGGAGGAATGGTGATGTAAAAAGAAAAAGCTTTTGCTTTTGCAAAAACTTTTTCAATTAGTATAGATATTAAGAAAAAATTTCTATACAAATGGATATTACTTTATTAGAACTCTCTTCTTTAGTGATAGCCATGCTTGAATAGCCAATATCAGTTAAAACGTCACCAATTTTTGATAAGAGAGTTTCTGAGTAATAACAGTCTACTAGAGGAAAATGAAATTTTTTTGGTAAATTTTCATATTCTCTTTCTCTAAATGCAAGGTTTACAATTTGTGCAAGAATTTCGAATTTTTCAAATTCAGCATTGTCGAAGTACCGGTTACGAAGATCAATTGCTCTTGCATAAAATATTAGGTTACTCATAATGTGATACCTCCTTAGGTTTTATATAATAATATTATTATAACAAATTTGAATAATAAATACAAGTATAAAAATAAATAAAAAAGTAAGAAAGGAAGAAAAAAATGGAAAGAAGAGTAGTAATTACAGGATTAGGTGCAATAACACCATTAGGAAATAATGTAGAAGACTTCTGGAAAGGAATTAAAGAAGGAAAATGTGGTATAGATCAAATTACAAAATTTGATACAACTAACTTTAAAGTTAAAATAGCAGGAGAAGTAAAAGGATATAATCCAGAAGACTATTTTGAAAGAAGAGAAGCAAAAAGATTAGATTTATTTTCACAATATGCCATGATTTCAGCAAGAGAAGCTTGGAAAGATAGTAACCTAGATAAAGAAAAAGAAAACATGGAAAGAGTAGGAGTAATAATAGGTTCAGGAATAGGTGGAATACAAACAATAGAAACAGAAAATAAAAAATGTAACGAAAAAGGTCCAGATAGAGTTTCGCCAATGTATATACCAATGGGAATATTAAATATGGCAACCGGAAATGTAGCAATTGACATAGGTGCAAAAGGGGAATCAATGGCAATGGTAACAGCATGTGCTTCAGGAACGCATTGTATAGGTGAAAGTTTTAGAATGATAAAATATGGATATCAAGATATAGTTTTAGCAGGTGGAACAGAAGCAGGAATAACACCACTTAGTATAGCTGGATTTACAAACATAAAAGCTTTAACAAAAGCAGAAGATAAAAATAGAGCAAGTATTCCATTTGATAAAGAAAGAAATGGATTTGTAATGGCAGAAGGTGCAGGAGTAGTTGTATTAGAAGAATATGAACATGCAAAAAATAGAGGAGCTAAAATTTATGCAGAAATAGTAGGATATGGAGCAACATCAGATGCATATCATATAACTTCACCAGCTCCAGGAGGAGAAGGTGGAGCAAGAGCGATGAAACTAGCAATGGAAGAAGCAAATGTAAAACCAGAAGAAATAACATATATTAATGCTCATGGAACTTCAACACAATTAAATGATTCATGCGAAACACAAGCAATAAAAACAGCATTAGGAGAAGAAAATGCAAAAAAAGTAATGGTAAGTTCAACTAAAAGTCATACAGGACACTTATTAGGAGCAGCAGGAGCAGTTGAAACTATAGTATGTAGTAAAGCAATAGAAGAAGGATTTGTACCAGCAACTATTAATTATAAAGTACCTGACGAAGAATGTGATTTAGATATAGTACCAAATGAAGGAAGAAAACATGAAATTGTATATGCTATGTCAAACTCATTAGGATTTGGAGGACATAATAGTAGTATATTATTGAAAAAAGTTAAATAATAAAGAGATTTTTAAATTATAACTATTAAGTTTATTGTATTAATTAAAAAAATAAGATATAATTGATAACGAAAAATATGCTAACAACATAAGCAAATAATGAGTTAATATTTGAGAAAGGATGATGAAATTGGATTATAAGGATATTAAAAAATTAATTGATGATATGGGGAATTCAAATTTAGATTCTCTAGAAATAGAGTTTCCAGAGGGAATAAAAATTAGTATGACAAAAAATACTGGAAAAGAAAAAGAGGTCATTATTACAAAACAAGCAAATGTAATAGAAGGTAGTGCACCTATGACTGTTCCAACAGTTAGAGAAGAAAAAGGAACATCTTTAGTAAATGTACAAAAAGAAGATGAAAACGATTATAAAGTTGTTAAAAGTCCTATGGTTGGAACATTTTATGCAAGTTCATCACCAGATAAAGAACCTTTTGTTAAGGTAGGAGATAAAGTAGAAAAAGGTCAAGTTTTGTGTATTGTTGAAGCAATGAAATTAATGAATGAAATAGAATCAGAATTCGATGGAGAAATAGTGGAAATCTGTGCAAAAAATGAAGAAATAGTAGAATATGGAACACCATTATTTAAAATAAAATAACCTGCGATATCTCGCAGGTTCGGAGTTTACTGGATAATTATTTTGTTATAGTCCCCCGATTTAGAGGACTTAACCTCTATATTATCTAGTCCAAGTTTACTCAATATTTGAACAATCTCAAGACTAGTTAAATCGGTTTTTGGAATTAGTAACCGATTTTTAATAGAATATTGTTGAATCTCAAGAATCGCTTCTATAAGACTCAACCCTTTTCGAACCTTACAAGGTGGCAATTCTGCCACACAAAATTCTTTACTTTCTGCTACCTTGTGTTCATCTATCATAGTGAACCTCCTTAAAAAAAACACACATTTACAGTGACATTTCAATTATACTACAGTTTCCATAAAAAATCAATAAAGAAAAGAGGAATAATAAAATGTTAAATAAAGAAGAAATAAAAAAAATAATACCACAAAGAGATCCATTTTTAATGATAGATGAAGTAGAAGAATATATACCAGGAGAAAGTGCAATAGCATACAAAAATGTATCAGAAGATGAATATTATTTCAAAGGTCATTTTCCTGGAAACCCTATAATGCCAGGAGTATTAATAGTAGAATCATTAGCTCAAACAGGTGCTGTTGCAATTCTTTCAATGGAAGAGAATAAAGGTAAAAATGCGCTATTTGGTGGAATTGATAAACTTCGTTTTAAAAAACAAGTTGTACCAGGAGATAAGTTAAAATTAGAAGTAAAAATAATTAAGAAAAAAGGACCGATAGGAATTGGAGAAGCAATAGCAACAGTAGATGGTAAAATTGCAGTAAAAGGAGAATTAACCTTTGCTATAGTTTAAAAAAAGAAGGATATAGTTTGAAAAAAATTTACTTTCATGACTATGTTTAGCGAAGCAAGAAAGGAATGGAATTTAATATGTTAAAAAAGGTATTAATTGCAAATAGAGGGGAAATCGCAGTTAGAATAATAAGAGCATGTAGAGAAATGGGAATAAGAACAGTAGCAATTTATTCCGAAATAGATAAAGATTCACTACATGTAAAATTAGCAGATCAAGCAATTTGTATAGGGCCAGCACCATCAGCTAAAAGTTATTTAAATATAAAAGCTATTCTAGAAGCAGCATGTCTAACTGGAGCAGACAGTATTCATCCAGGTTTTGGATTTTTATCAGAAAATGCAAATTTTGCAAAAATATGTGAAGAAATGGGAATTAAATTTATAGGACCAAATCATAAATTAATAGAATTATTAGGGAATAAATCCAAAGCAAAGGAAACAATGAAAAAAGCAGGAGTGCCAGTTGTTCCTGGTTCAGATGGTTTAGTATATTCAAAAAAACAAGCAGTTGAATTAGCAGAAAAAATAAAATATCCAGTAATGTTAAAAGCATCAAGTGGTGGTGGCGGAAAAGGAATAAGAATTGCATATAATAAAGAAGAATTAGAAAAACAATATAATATAGTAAAACAAGAAGCAAAAATATCATTTAATGATGACAGCTTATATCTAGAAAAATTTGTAGAAAATCCTAGACATATAGAAATACAAATATTAGCAGATGAACATGGAAATGCAGTTCATTTAGGAGAAAGAGATTGTACAGTTCAAAGAAGAAACCAAAAAGTTTTAGAAGAAACACCAGCAGAAGTTATAGATGAAAAAACAAGAACAAAAATGGGAGAAGTAGCAGTAAAAGCAGTAAAAGAAATAGGATACACAAATGCAGGAACAATTGAATTTTTAGTAGATAAAAACAAAGATTTTTATTTTATGGAAATGAATACAAGAATTCAAGTGGAACATCCAGTCACAGAAATGGTAACAGGAATAGATATAGTAAAAGAGCAAATAAAAATAGCAAGTGGTGAGAAGTTAAATTTTAAACAAAAAGATATAGCATTTACAGGGCATAGTATGGAAGTCAGAATAAATGCAGAAGATCCAGATAAAAATTTTATGCCATGTGCAGGAACAATAACAGGATTGCATTTACCAGGAGGAAATGGAATAAGAGTAGATACAGCAATATATGGGGGATATAAAATCCCACCAACTTATGATTCAATGATTGCTAAAATTATAGTCCATGGAAAAGATAGAAAAGATTCTATATCTAAAATGAAGAGTGCAATAGCAGAATTAGTAGTAGATGGAATTACAACAAATACAGATTTTATACTAAAAATATTAGAAAATACAGATTTTAAAAATAATAATTATGATACATCTTTTTTATCTGAAAATTTTTAAGGAAAAAATAATATTTTAAGTTGATATTAATCTAAAAAGAAACTTTTATAAAGTATTTTATAGAAGTTTTTTTCTTTTTGGCAGTTTTATAAAGAAAAAAAACAGTTTTGTGAAATAAATAAACCTTTAAGGGTTGGAAAAAGATATACTGAGTGAAAGGAGGAAAAAATGGAAATAAGAGAAATATTAGATAAAAATATAGAAGAAGACATTATAAATCAATTATATCTTAACAATTTGTATTTGTCAGAAAAAGTACCAAATACTCAAGAATATAGAAAAATTACAGAGAAAATAAAAATTGCAGAAGAAAATTTACTAAAAATGGATGAAAAATTAAAATACAATTTAAAAGAATATGTAGAATTTATAGCAGAAAGAGATAGCATAGAAATGGGATTCCAATTTGAATTAGGTTTTAAAACAGCTATAAAGTTAATAATAAAAGGGACAAATTAATAAATAGTCATAACTAAATTTTAGGTATAGTAGTAAATAAAACAAATTCAAATTATAAATTATATTAGAATTTATAGTTTGAATTTATTTTGTTTTGTTTTGATTCATAAAATGAATTAGATTTCTTATAATACTTTTTTCATAATCATTTAAATTATAAAAACCAACAAAAGTATCATCTAAATTAAATTCGTATGCATTAATATAATCTTTTAGAATATAACTAGGAGTAACATTATAAATATTGCATAGTTTAATTAAGGTGTCAATACTACCTTTAGTTTTATCTCTTTCGATATCTGAAATATATCTTGGAGCTAAGCCGATAAGTTCTGCTACTTGTTCTTGAGTCATGCCAAGTGAAATACGAATATTTTTTAAAATTTTTCCAATAAGAACTTTTTTATTTGTTGTTTCTGTATCCATTATTATTTCATATAATTAAATATCTTAATTATATACTCCTTTCTTTTAAAATTATATATAAACTAGTTTACTGTTTTATATAAAGACGACTATTTAAAAAAATGGCAAATCACAAAGTATTTCTTAGTAAAAATAGTGTCATGTTGTTTCAAAAATATTTTTTACATAATATAAAAATATATTCATAAAAATTATTTATATAAAATAAATTTAATGTTCAAAATTACTACAAAATAAGATATCAAAAAATTAGAATAAAAAAAATGAAACAAAATCCACAATAAAGTGGAAAAAAACTTGAAAACTTTTTTTGCGTATGATATACTCTTAAAAAAACAGAAAAGAAAGGAAGATTCAAATGATGAATATGAAAAAATCAAAAGAAGAAGAACGAGGAATAACATTGGTAGCACTAGTAGTTACTATTATTGTACTTTTAATATTAGTGGGAGTAACAATAGCAATGCTAACAGGAGAAAATGGAATATTAACAAAGGCTCAACGAGCAAAAGACAAAACAGCATCAGCAGAAGTGGATGAAGATATCAAATTAAATGAATATGAAGATTATATTCAAAAATATATGGATGGAGTAAAAATAACAGAAGAAGGATATGACGAAGAGGCAAAAGTGAATAAACCCAAATTAGAAGAAGGAATGATACCAGTATATTATGAAGAAAAAGGAGAAAATGAAAAAGGTATATGGAAAAAAGCAGATGAAAACAATACAGATAAAACATGGTATAACTATGATGAGAAAAGATGGGCAAATATAGTAACAGTATCAGATGAAAATAAAGAATTAAGAACAGCAGAAGTAGGAACAGAAATACCAGAAGAAAAAATAACGACATTTTTTGTATGGATACCAAGATATGCATATAGCATAACAAGTGGATATAGAGAGGGAGAAGGAGCAACAGGAGAAATAGATATAACATTTTTAAAAGGGAATACAAATAAGGGAGAAGATGGAACAGTATATAGAACAGATTATAATGAAGGAGAAATAGAAAAAGGAGGAAAAACGCCCAAAATAGTACATCCAGGATTTAAGATGGGAAGTGCCGAATTAACAGGAATATGGGTAGCGAAATTTGAAGCAAGTGGAGAAGACAAAAATGGGAATGCAGTAGGAAATGCAAATGAAAGTGAAAATAAAGAACAAAATCAACCAGACGAAAGTACATATGTAAGAATCTTACCAAGTAAAATAAGTTGGAGACATATAACAATAGGAGAATCAGAATATAGAAGCATGGAAATGACAAGTAATACAGAAAAATATGGTTGGACAAATAATGTAAATAGTCATTTAATAAAAAATAATGAATGGGGAGCAGTAGCATATTTATGTTATAGCGAATATGGAAGTGTAGCAAAAACAAATGGATCAGGAAGTTTAAAAACAGATAGTCATTGGTATAATTTGTATACAGGAGCAGGACCAAATAGTGAAAAAAGTGAAAGTTGGTATGGAAAAAGAGATGGAAATGATGTAAATGGAGGAGAATTTACAGAAGAGACACATGGATATTATACAAATAATGGTAAATTATCAAGTACAACAGGAAATGTATATGGAGTATATGATATGGCAGGAGGAGCATGGGAAAGAGTAGCAGGATATTTAGATAATGGAAACGGAAATTTAAATAATTTTGGAAAAAATAAAAATGGAGATATAAAATACTTTGAAAATGGAAAATTAAAAGAAGAGTATAGTTTATTATGGAATGCATATGAGGTAAGTGAAGAAGAAAAAAATAATAAAATAAAAATAGAAGGTCAAAGTGAAACAATAAGTCAAACTGAATTATGGAAATGGGCAAATAAAGAGGAAAAATATCATGAAGCACGAGAAAGACTAACAAAAGCAACTTATGAAAATATGGCAAAATATAAAGGAATAGGAATAAATGAAACAAGTACAGAATTTTCATTTTATGCACCATATAGTACAGTAAAAGATAGATGGGGATGGTTTAAAACAGTAAAAGAAGCAGTAGAAGCAAGTACAATAAGTACAACAACTGCAAGTTATGGAAGAACATGGAATAGTGATATGGTATTAATAGGACATGCCTCTTATCCGTTTGTGGTTCGTGGAGGTCATTGCAGTTTCAACACTAGTGCGGGAGTGTTGGCTAGTAACATCACGAGTGGCTACGCGCACAACATCAGCGGTTTTCGCCCTGTGCTGGCGTTCTAGCACATATGTGACCTAATACCTAGTTCCCTTTTTTGGAATTTAATTTTATTAGGGATTAAACTGTTTTGCCTCTTATCCGTTTGTGGTTCGTGGAGGTCATTGCAATAACAACACTAATGCGGGAGTGTTGGCTAGTAACATCACGAATGGCAACGCGAACAACAACAACGGTTTTCGCCCTGTGCTGGCGTTCTAGCACTTCGATACACAAGATTTTGGAAGGAATCTATCCCAGAAGAATAATATTTAAGGATATTATTGTGAGGAAGGCTAAATCTTATTTAAATGCTATTAAATGAGAAAAGTATTTAAAAAGAAAATGAATTAAGCAACTGGAGTTGTATCAAAGAAGTTTAATTCCTTTGGTGTGAATAAATACATACCATAAACACATAAACAATAGGTTTGTTTGAGTAAAGAATTGAAAATCCAAATCTATGAAAAGATATTTATAAAGACTACATAATATATAGAAATGAACCCAAATTATTAAACTTATTTGATTCTAATAATTTGGGTTTATAATAATTAAATGATTATTATTTATTTTTATTATAAATATCTTCTAAAAGATGTTTTTCCATATTTTGAAAAGATTTATTATTAAAAATAAAGTTACAATTATTGATAATTTTCTTTTGAAGTAAATAAGAATTACAATGTGAGGCGTGACCAATCCAAGAATTCAAACTTTGTAATGCATGTTTTATATCCAAAGTGTTATTAATATATTTTTTATTCCATATTTTTATATTTTTTTTAATTTTCTTTTTGCTAGAAGTTCGTAATAGTTTATGAGTTGTAAATATTCTATATCCACAAAAATTAACTCCCATTTTTTGTGGATAATATCGAGATTTATGATTAAGTTCCAATTTTAAGTTCTTTTCTAAAAAGCTCTGAATTAGATTTTTTAAGCGAATACATTCTTGTTTGTCTTTTAAAATAAGTATAAAATCATCCATATATCTAGTATAAAATTTTATTTTTAATATTCTTTTTAGATATTGGTCAAGTTCATTTAAATATATATTGGCAAAAAATTGGCTAGTATAGTTACCAATGGGAATGCCAGTTTGAATTTTATCTTCAGGTTCGCTAAAAATTAGAATTTTAGTTAAATTTAGAAGAGGAGGATCAGAAATATATTTTTTCATAATATCAAACAAAATATAGGGATTAATATTGTAAAAAAATTTTTTAATATCACATTTTAAAATCCAAAAATCACCATAATTTTTCTTCATTATTCTCATTTGTTTCTGAACTTCTTCTACAGCTTTATGAGTGCCTTTATCTTTTATACATGCAAAACTTGTAGAAATAAATTTAGGAACAATATAGGGCTTAATAAATTCTTCTACATACCATTGATGTACAATTCTGTCTATATACGGAAGTGCTTGAATTTTTCTCTCTTTAGGTTCATATATAGTGAAAGTATAATATTTACTTAATTTATATTTGTTATTTTTTAAATTTCTTAATAAATTTGTAATATTATTTTCAAGATTAAATTCGAATTTTATTATTTCATCTTTATATGATTTATGAAGTCTAGCTCTTAAATGTGCTTGATACAATTTTTCAAAAGTGAGGTTTTTATAAAATACGTTTTTTATCTTTTTAGGCATGAAGTAATCCAACCTCCTAACATATTACATATATCAGTTATTAAATTGCTCCAAGACTGATAATTTTGAGGTGTGATAAATTTATATTTGTAAGATAACCTTATTAAAACTTTTAATAGATTTAAATTAATATCAAATTCGTTTAAATATTTTAACTTATCTTGCTTATTATAAGATTTTATGGAATACATTAAGTTTCTAAGACCAGTATATAAAGAACTTTTAATTTCATTAACTAATGAAAAACGCTCACTTTTAGGATATTTTCTAACAATATCATTAGAATAGTATATAAGTTCCAAGTATTTTTGGTAAATTTTTAAATTTTCTTTAGAATTAGAAAAACTATTCAAAATTTCATCTCCTTTATGAAGTTTTTAGATTTTAATGAAATATCGCTAATTAGAGAGTAAGCTTCAGTAATAGATAGAGTATCAGAATTTATATTGGACAAATATTTCAAAAAATCTTTAATTTTCTGTTGCTGTAAAGAACTTTCAGATGATGTATATTCCTTAGTTGAAGGTTCTATTATTGAAACATCATAACCAAGATTTTTTATATAATTATAATATTTATTTAAAGTATTAATAGGAAAGCCACACTTTACAATATTTTCATTTAAATTAGTCAATTTTAAATTTAACAAAGAAGACATTAATCGAGCATCTTTATCTAAAAAAATATAAAAAATACCATTTTTAAAAAGATAGATTTTTGAATTATCATCTGATTTTAATGATAAATACATGTCATATAGCTTACTCATACAAACCTCCTTAATAATACTATGTAAAATAATAATATATATTTTTGTATTTTAAGATATTATAGAACAAAAAAAAACAAAAATCAACCCTACGAGGTTAATAAAATGGAAACAAAAGGTAATTTGAACTAATTAGTTATTGTTATATAATTATATCAATATTATATAAAGAGGAGATGTCATAAGGTGAAATGGTTTGAAAGATTTTATAAAAAAGAAAAATGGGTAAAAAAATCTGTCGAGATAGAAGGAATTTTATATGATAGATTAAAAGATATATCATCGCAAGAAATAGATGCTTCCATAAATAAAATAATAGATGCATGTGTTGAAGATTATGAGTTTGAAGATAAAGTAATAATTTACAAAAAAGAAAAAGATGAGATAAATGTAGCAAGGTCAATAATAGTAAGAGAATCCGTGTATAAAAAATTAGAAGAAATGAGGGAAAAATATGGAATATCTATATCTAAAATTATAAATATTGCAATAAGAGAAGGTATAAAAAAATATGATGAAAGAAATAATAAAAATAAAAAATGAGAAAATATGTAAAAAAGCATTTACAATTAGAAAAAAATTGTATAAAATATAATAAGTGAAAAAAATGTCATAAAACAAAAGAAAATGAAAAAGAAAGGGAGTATATCAATGAAAATATTGATGTTAACATGGGAATATCCACCAAGAGTTGTAGGAGGAATAGCAAGAGTAGTATATGATTTATCAAGAACATTACTAAAAGATGGTCATGATGTAACAGTTATTACTTATAAAGATGGAGATGTACCATATTTTGAAGATGATAAAGGAGTAAAAGTATATAGAGTAGACAACTATATGATAAATCCAAACAATTTTATAGATTGGATAATGCAAATGAACTTCAATATGGTAGCAAAAGCAAATGAATTAATTGCAGAACAAGGGATTTTTGATGTAATACATGCACATGATTGGCTAGTAGCATATGCAGCAAAAACATTGAAAAACTCATATAATATACCAATTGTTTCTACAATACATGCTACAGAAGCAGGAAGAAATAGTGGAATACATGATGAGCAACAAAGATATATAAATGACACAGAATGGATGTTAACATATGAATCAGCAGAAGTAATAGTAAATAGTAACTATATGAAAGGGGAATTACAAAGATTATTTGGTCTACCATATGAAAAAATAAATGTAGTACCAAATGGAGTTAACTTAAATTTATTCAATGGAATAGATAGAGATTATAATTTTAGAAGAAGATATGCTCTAGATAATGAAAAAATTATACTATTTATGGGAAGATTAGTTTACGAAAAAGGAATACAACATTTAATTTCAGCTATGCCAAAAATTTTAGGCGGATATAATGATGCAAAATTAGTAATAGCAGGAAAAGGTGGAATGATAGACGAACTAAAAGCACAAGTAAACGCAATGGGAATAGGACACAAAGTATGTTTTGCAGGATATTTAAATGGAAAAGATGTACAACAAATGTATAAATCAGCAGATATAGCAGTATTTCCAAGTACATATGAACCATTTGGAATAGTAGCATTAGAAGCAATGCTATCAGAAAATCCAGTAGTAGTATCAGATATAGGTGGATTAAATGAAATAGTACAACATAGAGAAAATGGAATGAAAACATATTGTGGAAACCCAAACTCAATAGCAGACTCAATATTAGAATTATTATATGACCATAAACTATGTGCAGACATAACCAGAAAAGCAAAAAATAAAGTTAGAAACGAATATAATTGGAGTAAAATAGCACAAGATACACACTTCACATATCAAAAAGCAATTTGTCAATCAATGGCAGAAAAACAAAAAAGACAAATTGAACAAGAAAGAGCAAGAAAAACTAAAAAAGCTAAAAACACAGAAAACGAAATTACAAACTTACTTAGCTTCAAAAAACGCCACGCTTATGCATAAAAGTGGACGTTCCTTGAGATTGCCATTAGGGACGGGGTATTTTGGCACTACTAGGGGACGTTCCTCTAATCCCGAAAATTAGGGAACAAAGG
>CAMMMI010000004.1 GCA_946497905.1 uncultured Clostridium sp. | reverse complement strand
TAAACCATCAAAAAAATAATTATGGAAAACCAAAAAGGTCTAGAAGAATTTAATACTTTTAAAAATAATGCTGAAGAAAAAAATATGTGGGCTGAATATGGAGAATATATTGCTAGTTTTGCACAAACTAATATGAAAGAAATACAAGAGGCAAATCCAGAAATGGCAGTAGCAATGGAAAATTTATTGAATACAGACTTTTTTAAAGAAGTAGAACAAATGAATGAAGAATACTCAAATGAAATGCAACAAAGATTTATAGGGCAAACACAAGATTATAAAGAAAATGCAGAGAACATTATAGGTAATACTAATGTTAAAAAAATTATATATATGCCATTTACACCAGAATTATTTAGTGCAGAGCCTTGTTGTTTATCAGATAAAAATAATAATGGAGAGTTTGCAGTACAATTTACCATTCCAATAGATGAAAAAGAGTTTGAAGAAATGTTTGGAATGGAATATACAGAAGGTATAGAAAGTGTAATACTATTTCATGAAAAAATGCACGCAGACATACCACCAAAGAGTAAAGAAAACTTTAAAAATCCAATGCAAAGAGAATTAGATTCACATTTAAAACATACTATTATTGAATTATTGGCAAATGGAGAAATGGGAATAGACATAGCAAATCATTCAAATTGCTTTCAAAGTATATTTCATTCAGGGAAAATACCATATAAAGATAGAACGCTTAAAACAGAAGATTTACAAGAGTTAGGAATTAAAGATAATGAACTCCTACATACAGAGGCAAACGAAAAGACATGGAACGGAACAGAACATTTTTCAAAAGAAGATATGGGAATTATAAAAATAAGAGGAATGATATATCCTTATGTTCTTATGTATAAAAATAGAAATAATACACAGCAATTAGAAAATGTTATAAGTGAAATACAAAGAGATATACCACTAATTGAAGAAATTTACGGAAAAGAATTTGCAGAAAAAATACAAAATATCGATTTTTTGAAAACTGTTCAAAGTAGTGTGAAGCCATATAACAATGTATTAGAATTTGCTGAAGGAATGTCAAGAGAACTATTGGGTATTGAGCAAGTAAGAGCAATCCATATTGATGATAAATATATAGAGCAAAAATTCGAAAAAATAGCTGGAGGGATTACCAGTAGAAATACAGAAAATGATTTATCATTTATTCTTGAAGGAATATGTGGAGAAGATGTATCTAAAATAGATATGAGTAGTCTATCACCAGAAAATTTTAGAAGATTAACATTCGATAGTAAAACTATTTTTTCAGATGAACAAATAAAGAGATTTCATCCAGAAAAACTTTTAGAGCAAGGCAAAAAATTTTCTAATGTTAAGGCAAAAAAAGGTCTTCACGAAAATGGAATTAACGGAAAAGGAACTACTATTGCTATACTTGATAGATATTTTAATAGTTCAATAAGTGAATTTGAAGGCAGAGTTGTTAAGCATATTGTACTAGAAAAAGATAGAAATGGGGAAATTGTTGCAAATATTATATTCGAAAGAGATAAAAAAAATGATTTTCGCAAAGAGTATGAAGAAAAATATATGGATGGCTCACATGGAAATACAACAGCTTGTTTAGTTGCAGGTAGTGAGTGTGGAGTGGCTCCAGAAACAGAAATGTATATATTTAGTGTTGGTAATATATCATGGGAAGAAGCTAAAGAAATGATGTTAGAATATATTGTAGAAAGCGATATTAAACCAGATATAATTTGTATATCAGCTGATATACAAACATCAAGAGAAGGTCAAAAAATGTTAGATAAATTGGAGAAAAAAGGATGTACTCTGTTAGATTCCAGCAAATTTTGGAAGGATTTCTCATGGGGAAGAACTAGTAATAATGGTGAAGTAGTGTTATTAGATGAATTACTAAAAACAATAAGTAATAAAGAAAGTGATAAAAATAGTAGGACTAATAAAGTAATAAAAAATATTCCTAGTACAGTAATATTACCAGCTACAGGAAGGACTAATATACATATGGGAGAAGATGGAAAACCAATATATAAGTATAATGGCAGTCTTTGTGGTTCTAGTTATGCAATACCTCAAATAGCAGGGCTATTTTTATTAGCAAGACAAATAGATTCTTCTATAAGATATGATGAATTTATTAATGTTGTAAAAAATCCTAAAAGATTAAATCCAGAAGGGATGATGTATGTAGATGCAGAAGAAATTTGTAAAGAAATTAATGAAAGGAAAAAGCAAGTTATAGAATCTCAAGAAGTACAAGAAAACAATGAACAAAATTCAGTAACACCAACTACAAGCGAACATGACACACAAGAAATAGGATTACAAGAAATAAATAATGTGATTCATGAAATAAAGCAATATCAAAAACAAAAAGCAGAGAAAAGGGAACAAGTTTCAAAATAATTGTAGAAAGATAGATTTAGAATGGAAAATAAAGGTTTAGAAGAAATTGAAGAATTAGTAAAACAAAGAGCTTTAAATGCATGTGTGAATTAGCATATCGAAAGTTTGAAAGAAAATGTATTTAAAGATATATTTAATTTTTGTAATAGGTTATATAATTCGTTTGGAATTAGCATAAAATCAGCTCCTTTCATAAAATTAAAATAAAAAAACACCTCATACGAGGTGCAAAATACCCTTTCATTTCAAATATTCACTCAAATCTTCCACTAACATAAAAACTGTAGTGCAAGGATTTTTACTTGCATTAGAAGAAATGCAAGTAAATTCTTCATATATTTCTTTAGAGTTTTTAATAGCACTTTCTAATCTATTATCTTTTGTTACCTTCTCGAAAATTTTTTTATCATCTTTAGAATAACTACCTAAATCAGCATTATGAAATTCTTTCTTTAGTTCTTTTGAAGTATTATTTTTTGATAGGGGAGTAGTAATTTTTTTAAAATGTGATAATAACCAAATTTCAAAATTTGGATTAGACCAAGCAGAATTATATTCATTTAATTTTATTGCATTATCAAATTGCTCATCACTATAATCATCTTTATCAAATACTACCCAAACTTGTCCGTAAACTTTGGGAGATTTATTTATTTACTGTTTTGCATATTTAACTAAACTTTCAGTATTTAAGCCAGTACCTTTTATTTTTATAGCAGGTATAATACTGATTCTATCTCCAAATTTTTTATTTATCTTTTGTTTTAAACCGTTAAAATAATTAGGCCATGTTTCTTTGCCTTCACAGATAATAAGGTAGTTAGGTGGGGCTAATTTTTTAGAAGCTACCTTATTTCTGCTTTTATCATGATTTCTCATTGGTTTTTATATTAAATTCTTCAAATACTGGAATAGCACCATATCTTCCAGTTATATAATCCTTATTATAAGTTGCATCATTTCTAACTTTGGTATTGTCAATTTTATAATCAGATAGAGAAAATAATTCAGAAACACCATAGTTATCTTTTTCAGTAAACCAAATTTCATCTCTTCTAAAAGTTTCTTTATTTAAATTTGTTATATCATGTGTTGTATAAATCAACTGGCCATTACCAAGATTTTTTTCTTTATCATGAAATAAATTAATAATATATCTTGTTAAAAGAGGGTGTAGTTTAGCATCTAATTCATCAATAAATAGTCTACTTCCATCTTCTAACGCATCCATTATAAAGTTATATAAATAAAACATTTTTAAAGTTCCTTTTGATTCTAATGAAAAAGGTAAAAGTGTTTTCTCTCCATTTTCATTTTTATGGACAGCTTTTAATTCTATTCTTGAAAGTGCACCATTATTAATATCTTTTATATCTCTTGTTTTTACTTCTATATCATCAATGCCTAAATCAAATACTTTTATAAACTCAACTAATCTTTTTTTGTATTCTTTATCATTAATAATTTTTGAAGAGATTAAATGATTAATTCTATTTTCAAATTTAGGATTTCTTAAATCTAAGTAATAGCTATTTAAAAACCAATTATAAACACTTTTAAAATCTTCATTATCTTTTTCTATTTTTCGATATAGGCTCAAAAACAAAGAGTTAGAGTCAACATCAAATTTGTTTATTTTAGCTTTATAAGATTTATTAAATCTGACTTTATTTTCATCTCTATCAAAAATAGGGGTGGATTTGTTTACTTTTTTAACATATAACCATTCAGAATCAATGACTTTATTCTTTATCTCAAATCCATACTGATATATTTTTTTGTTTTCGGCTAAAAAAGTAACTTCTAATGCAATTGGTTCATTTCTAGTTTTTTCATCAAAAGAAAAGTTGTAATAGTTGTCTATTTCAGAACTGTTCATATTTGTGTCATCACTAATCATTAATTTTTCCTTCATAAATTCAAATGCTTCTAATACATTAGTTTTTCCACTTGCATTTGCACCATAAATAGCAGCAACCTTTAAGTATTTTTTATCTTTAATATTAATTGTATTATACTCATGTTCTTTAATAGAGGCTGCTTCCATATCTAAACAATTTTCATTTTTAAAAGATTTGAAGTTTTTAAAATTAAATTTTATTAACATTGTTCTCATCTCCTATAATAGTATTATATGAATTTTTATTAAAAAGTCAATAAAAATGAGAAAAAATCTCAAATGCGATATTATTTTGTGCAAAATTTATAAAAATATACAATATTAAAAATATCATGAGATAAACTACTGTTATTTATTAAATATTTTTTAGGTCTAACAAAATCTCTAAAAAATTCAAAAATTGATAAACATTATTAAATCAAAAAACATTAAAAATAATTTTAAAATTTGCTTAAAAATAGGCATTTTATCAAATGTTAAACATAAATAAAAAATAGTATAAAACAGTCAAATTCAAAAACTTTGACTGTGCCATGCGCTGGTTCGAATTTAGCCAGCCTAGCTATAGATAGCAGATAAGAAATTATCTGTTATTTTTTGCATTGAATAATAAAATCTAGAAATTAATTGTATTTATAGCAATTTTATGATATAAATGAGAAAATATGAAAATTGTAACATTATGTTGCAAAATTTAAAGAATGGAGCTAATAAAAAATGGAAATTATTAAATATGATAATGCCTTAAAAGGAAAGAATAGTGATAAATGTAAAACATTGGAATATTCATTTAATGATAAAGAAATAGATTTAGGAATAGCAACAATTAATGGGAGATATCCAGATTGTGGATATGGAGTAAATCTTGTAAGTAAAGAATTAATATATGTTATAGAAGGTAAAGGAACATTAAATTTTGAAAATAAAAGGATTGAATTTTCAAAAGGTGATTCTATTTTAATAGAGCCTAATGAAAAATATTATTATGATACTGAATATTGTGTAATATCTATGGCATGTACACCAGCATGGTCAGCAGAACAATATAAGTTAATAGATTAAATATAACGGTGAAATTGGAGGATAATTAACATGGAAAATATGATAAATAACACATTTATTGATTTTTTAATTAAAGCAAAGAAGTCAACTTATGCCAATAGTACAATAGAAAAAACAAAATCAAGCAGAATAGGTTCATCAGACTATCATTATGAAGAAAAAATAAATAACAAAAAATATATATATCATGATACATATTTTGGTGGTACTAAATTTATGGGAGAAGAAATGGTATATTGTGATAGTAATAAACCAGTATGGGGAATGAACTATTATGGAGTTACATTTGACGATACACTTGGAGAGGAAACAATGGATAATGCATTAAGACCAGCCCTTATGAAAGTAGGAGAAGATAAAAGTGTTATTCCTGTTAGAGGGATAAGTCAATTTGAGAATAATGAATATGTTTATACATTTGAAACTACAGGAACAATTGAAAATTTTGATGGAATAGAACAGATATATAAGGATAATAAATTAATTTATGAACTTCATTGTACAGGAGGATTGATAGAATAAAGAGAGATATATAAAAGGTTTAGAATTAATAAAAAATTAGAAAGAAAGGTAGATGGAAATTTTGAAATTAAAAGAACAAATCGAAAAATATATACCATATAATGAACAAGAAACAAGTGATAAAGAACTAATGCTTGAATATATAGATAAATTTGAAGACGTATTAACAAGAAAAAATAAAATGTGTCATTTCACAGTATCTAATTGGATAATAAACAAAGATAGAACTAAAGTATTGATGATTTATCATAATATTTATAAATCATGGGCATGGACGGGTGGACATGCTGATGGAAATAGTGACTTATTGTATGTTGCATTAAAAGAAGCGGAAGAGGAAACAGAACTTAATAACTTAAAGTTATTAAGTGACGGAATATATGGACTAGAAATATTAACTGTATATTGAAGAATTTCAAAGATTAGTTGATATAATTGGTAAAATGACATTTGAAGAAGAGTTCTCTTTTAGTGATGTTGATAGACTAATAAAAGCAAATAGAGGATACAAAAAGGAGCTTAAGAGAAGTGCTTTAAATGATAGATTTTTAGATCGTGTTTTGCCAGCAATAAAAAGTTATGAAAATTGTAAAGATGTTAAAGACAAGCCAATACAATTAAAAGTATTAAGATATGAATTGAATAATGCTTATTGGGAAAATATTAATGAAAAAGATTTAATTCATGCTAGTTATACTGGACAAATGTTAGACTCTCTATTACCAATGAGAGAAATGAATGTTAGAGTTAGGTTTAATGAAGAATTAGAAACTTTAAAAGAATATATAGTTGAAAAAGTAAAAACTAGACAAACTAGTCATCCTTCAGTTGGAGGGGAAAGATAAAGCAGATAAAGAATATAAAATAGACCAGAAAAGGAAGTAAGAGTATGGTAATGGAATTAAGTAAAAAAATTGAAGTGAAAAAAGATAATCAAAAATTAGAATTGCCTCAAAAATTGCAAATGAAGATAGAAAACTTTTGGAAAGAACAAATAAAAGAAAATCCACATTTGTTTAATGGAGAAGTATATAGTGTAACTAAATTCGAAGAATTATCAGAAAAAATAAAAATAACTATTCAAAAAACTAATTATTCACACTATTTATATGATGAAAGAGTTGGGATAGAAGGAGAATATGCATGTTATAATTTAAATTGTGGAATATTATTAGAAACAAAAGATGGATATTATGTAATAGGAGAAATGAATAAAACAACTTCTTATCCAAAAGGGTTACAAATTAGTGGAGGAAATTTAGATCAAAATGATATTAAGCAAGATGGAAAAGTAGATATAATTAACAATATAGCAAGAGAATTGAAAGAAGAACTTAATATCAATTTATTTGATGAGTCTATAGTACGAGAATATAAAATTAAATATTTGGAAATACCAGAAGGAAGAAGGCATTCATATGCTCCTATGATGAAAGGAATACTTCTAATTACAGCAGAACAATTGGAAAAAAGATATAATAAATATAAAAACAAATTAAAACAAAATGGAGAAGATATAGAATTTGAAAAATTGCATTTCTTAAAAAAGGATAATGCAGTGGAAGAATTAGAAAATCTAAATAATCCCAGAAGACCGTATTTATTACCATTATTACAATTGGATATTAAAGGAGTAAAAAAGTGATAAAAAATATAATTTTCGATTTTGGAGGAGTTTTACTTACATGGAATCCTAAAATCATATTAAGGAATTTTACTAATAATGAAAAAGATATAGAATTACTAATAAATAATATATATAAATCTAAAGAGTGGCAGGACTTAGATAATGGAACTATCACAAGAAAAGAGGCTACAAACATTTTACAGGAAAAATTGCCAGAGAAATTAAAAAATACATGTAAAAATATTATATATCATTTTCAAGAGTATCAAATTTTGAATGATGATATTTGTGAAATAGTTATGAAATTAAAAGAAAATGGATACAACATATATGCTCTATCCAACACACATGTTTCTGTTTATGAGGATATGAAAAAAAGATATATAGATAAATATTTTGATGGATATATTATTTCAGCATTAGAACATTTTATGAAACCAAATAAAGAAATTTATATAAAATTATTTGAAAAGTGTAAAATTAATCCCGAAGAATGTTTTTTTATAGATGACAGAAAAGAAAATATAGTTGCAGGACAAAAACTTGGCATGAAAGGACATGTTTTAAACAGAGAAAAATATGGAACTAAAAAATTACTAGAGGATTTTAAAAAATATAAAATAAAAATATAATATATTAATACATATATTTTACAATAACGTAAATAATAAATAATTTCCAGTACATGTAGAAGATTATAATTTAAAAGTAGAATTTGTTAAGGATATAGAAAAAGCATCAGGAAAATTAAATGTTCCAGAATTAAACACAAGTATTATCCAATCATACCTTTTAAGGCATATAAAATATAAAGTATATGTTTTAGAGGGTATTTTTGTTGTACAGAAAAATAATATAATAATATGAGGTCATGAAGAAAAATACAAAAATATCAATTATGAAAACTATAACATATTAATCATATTTTATGATTTTTAGTTATTGTAAGATTTATAATGCTGTGTTAAAATAATCATATAATTATGATGAAGATTCTTATATGATATTATACCAACAAAAATAAATATGGAAGATGGACTAAATCTAAAAAAACACAAAAAATAACTTATATTATTATATAGAAATTTACTAAAATAAAAACTGGAGTGTGTGAGATGAAAATAGCAATTATTTCAGATATACATGGAAATATAGAAGCTTTAAAAGCAACAATAGAAGATATAGAAAAAAGAAGAGTAGACAAAATCATATGTTTAGGCGATATAATAGCAAAAGGAGTACATTCTAAACAATGTATAGAATTGATAAAGAAAAAATGTAATGTAGTATTGCAAGGAAATACGGATAGTTACTTTTCAATGGAACACAAAAATATAGGGAAAATGCTAGAACAAGAGCAAAAAAGAATAAAATGGAATCAATCATTAATAAGTAAACAAGATAGAGAATATTTATTAAACTTACCATTTTGTTATGAATTTTATATGAGTGGAAGTTTAGTCAGGTTATTTCATGCAACACCTATTGTTAATAATAGACCAATATTAAATGTGGATAGCATTGAAACTAAATATCAAATGTTTTTGCCAAGTAAAAATACACAATCACAGGAGATTGCAGATATTGTAATATATGGTCATATTCATCATCCATATATGGATAAAATATATAATAAAACCATAATAAATGTAGGAAGTGTAGGAAATTCTTTCGATGTTGTAAGAAATAAAAACAAAGATAGTAATGTCTTAGAGACTACGAAAAGTAATTATCTAATAATTGAAGGGGAATATAGCAATAAAGAGTATTCGTTAGGTATTTCATTTCAGTTTATAAAAGTGCCTTATGATATTGATAGGGAATTAGAAGATGAAATGTTAAATATTGAAAAAGAAGACTACAAATTCGAACTAAAACAAGGTATGTATAGAGATATGACTAAAGTTAACGAAAACTTTAAAAAATTAGGAGTAGATGTAGATAAATTTTAGAAAAATGGAACTAGTAGTAGGGGAAATTATTGAAAAGGTGATAAAATATTAATAGCTAAGGAAGCTAAAAAGAAATATTACGGAAAAATTTTAACTATAATAGATAAGAAAAGGAGATGACTTTATGGAAGATATAGAGTTAATTCAAATTTTATGGAATTATATGAAAATGCATCACGAACTCAAACATTCAGATTGTATTATTGGATTGGGAGCAATGGATATAAATGTGGCTAATATTTCGTCAGAACTATATTTAAGTGGGTATGCTAACAAAATAATATTTTCAGGAGGTTTAGGGAAAATTACATATAAATTATGGAATGAGACAGAGGCAGAAAAATTCACAAAAATTGCTATGTCAAAAGGTGTTCCAAGAGAAGATATATATTTAGAGAAAGAATCTACAAATACAGGAGATAATTTTAGATTTTCTAAAAGATTAATAGAAAAAGAAAAATTAAATATAAAATCATGTATAGTTGTATGTAAACCTTATGATGAAAAAAGAGCTTATGCAGCATTTAAGAAAATAATGCCAGAATATGAAGTTATTGTTCATTCGGAAAATGTTAGTTGTGAAGACTATTATAAGAAAAACGGAAATGAATGGGTTAATGTTTTAGTTGGAGACATACAAAGAATGGAAATGTTTTATAAAAAGGGTTGGCAAATTAAAATGGATATTCCTCAAGAAGTATGGAGTACTTATAAGATATTAGTAAAAAAAGGATATAACAAATTCATTTTAAAAAATGAACATGATGAAGGCGATAAGAAAAATATTGAAACAGAATTGAATAAAATATTATAGTAGATAGGTGTTAAAATAGTGGAAATTAGTATTAAAGATAGAGGGGTAAAAAATTTAGAACCAACTAAACATAGTGAATGGAAATGGTTTGATATAAAAAATTTATTAAAAGAACTTGAAGAAAACGAAAAAATAAATAATATAAATTTAGAAAATTACAAACAAAAAAATATACAACTTAAAGAAATGTTAGTTGTATAGAAACAAATTTAAATTATGCAAATTTAGCAATGGCAAGTATTGAAAATGTATTATTTGAAAATACAATCATATAATAACATGTGGTCAGTTATTGAAAGTAAAATAAAGAAGTAGTATAATATGCTAGACAAAAAGCACTAAATAAAAAAGTATAAGAAGGGAATGAGAAAAAAAATGAAAAACATTATACAAGTAACAGACTTAAAAGATATGTTAGAAAAAACAGGAAAACTATATGGAGATAGACCAGGGTATAAAATAAAATTAGAAGAGGGTAAATATAAAGAATATACTCACAAAGAAATAAGAGACATGATAAATTGTTTAGGAACAGCTCTAATTAGTTTAGGACTTAAGGGAAAAAGAATAGCTGTTATTGGAGAAAATAGATATGAATGGGAACTTGCATATTTATCAATTGTATGTGGGACAGGAATAGTAGTTCCATTAGATAGATCGCTTCCAGATAATGAACTAGAAGAATTAATAGAGAGATCAGATGTAGAAGCAATTTTTTATTCTAAAAAATATGAAGAAACAATAAAAAAGATAAGATTCAGTGAAAAGAATAAATTAAAACATTTAATATCAATGGACACAGATATACATGATGAAGGAATTTATTCAGAAAAAGAATTAATAGAAAAAGGAAAAAAATTATTAGAAGAAGGAAATAAAGAATTTTTAGAAGCAAAAATAAATCCAGAAGAAATGAATATAATGCTATTTACATCTGGAACAACATCAAAATCCAAAGTTGTAGCTTTATCACATAAGAATTTGGTATCAAATGTAATGGATTTTGCATCTGTACTTACAATAGATTCAAGTGATAGAATATTATCATTTTTACCATTACATCATGTTTTTGAATGTACAGTTGGAATGCTTTACTCTTTATACATAGGAGCACAAAGGTCTTTCTGTGAAGGTATAAGACATATTGTAGAAAACTTGAATGAATATAAAATAACTTTTGCTTCATTTGTGCCAGCAATTTATGAGAGTATGTATAAAACAATTTTAAAAAATCTTGAAAAACAAGGAAAGTTAGAAATTGTAAAAAAACTAATGGAAGAAAATAGAGATAAATCAATGGCAGAAAAGAAAGAGATTTTTAAAGATATTCATAATATATTTGGTGGAAGTATAAAACTATTTGTTAGTGGTGCAGCTGCATTAGATAAAGAAGTAGAATATGCATTTAGAGATTGGGGAATTAATTTGTGTCAAGGGTATGGATTAACTGAAACTTCTCCAGTAATAGGAGTAGAAACAGACGAAAATTTCAGAGTAGGTTCAATAGGTAAGCCACTTCCACATATTGAAGCAAGAATAGATGATCCAAATGAAGAAGGAATGGGAGAACTTACTGTAAAAGGACCAAATGTTATGCTTGGATATTATGAGAATGAAGAAGCAACAAAAGAAGTAATGGAAGAAGGAGGATGGTTTCATACAGGAGATTTAGCAAAAATTGATGAAGATGGTTATATATTTATCTGTGGAAGAAAGAAAAGTGTAATTGTTTTGAAAAATGGTAAAAATATATTCCCAGAAGAAATGGAAAGTCTAATAAATAAAATAGAAGGTGTTAAAGAATCCTTTATTTTTGGAAAACAACAATCAGATGATAAAGAAGATATAAAAATAAATGCTAAAATTATATTTGACAGAGAAATTATGAATGAAGCATATAAAGTAAAAACAGATGATGAGATTTATAAAGTTATATCAGATAAAATAAAAGAAATTAATAAAATTATGCCAAAATATAAAGCTATTAGAGGTTTTATCATTTCAGAAGAACCATTAATAAAAACTACTACAAATAAAATAAAAAGACAAGCAAATTTAGAATTGATTGAAAATTAGACCCACATAGCTATAAAAAAACCTAATAGAGATATCATAACAAAATAATTGAAAAAGTCATATTATATATAAGGTCTATAATATATTTTGACCTTAAGGAAGGAATGTGAATAATATGGCAACAAATTTACCATTAACAGGGAATTTTAATGTAACATGCGAATACAAAAGACAAGGAACAGAATGGATAGCAGGTTGGCATACAGGAATAGATATGACAGGAAGTGATACAATATATGGAACATGTGATGGGATAGTAACAAGAATAGGAACAAATGATAAAGATTACGGTAATTTTATAGTAGTAAAAGCACCAGATGGAAAATATCATTGGTTTTGTCATTTATCAAGAATTGATGTTAAAGTAAATCAAAATATAAATAGATTAACAAAATTAGGAGTTATGGGTGCAACAGGAAAAGTAACAGGAAAACACTTACACTTTGAAATAAGAAATGCAAGTAACAAATATGCAGATAACTCAAATCCAGCAGATTATATGGGAATACCAAATAAAGTAGGAAGTTATAATAGTGAAAATTATCAAATTGATAGTACAAATAATAATACAGGAGAAATGAAAACTTTAGCAAAAAATACTAATTTAAGAAATGAGCCAACAACAAGTAGTAGTGAAAAAACATTATATATCCCTAATACAACACTTTATGTATTACAAGCAAGTGTTGCTCAAGCAGATGGATATACGTGGGATAAAGTTCGTATAAGAGTAAACGGAAAAGAAGGATATATGATAAATCAAAATTATAAATAGTTTAATAATTATGTTATAGAAAAATTTGTTATTTTTTATAATAAAAATAAGTTTTGAAAATAATCCAGCTAAAATTAAATTTATAGCTGGATTATTTTGGAGCTTATATGACAGGACAGTTTCTTATGATTATATATTACTAGTTCCAATATCTTTATTCCAAAAATCAATTAAATACTGTTTTTCTGATTTAGGGACTAAATTCATACGAAAAGCACTAAAAGGTTTATCATAAGCATAAAGTAACTCTTGACCATCACTAGCACAAGCTAGCCAGCCAATATTTTTTATATAAGCTTGATAAACAATAGAATATTCAGAATACTCTTTCAAAGAAAAAGCAATAGAAGAAATACCATATAAATATTGAGAAGAAATATTTTCAGGAATTGGCTTATTAACATTTGCTGCAATAGCATTTTTATAATTTAAGCCACTACCACCAAATTGAATATATTTTTTTCCAGAAAGAAAGCAAGAAGTATTAGAAGAATTATCCATCCACTCATTTCCAGAAGGATTATAGCCGTGATAATAAGGTGTTTCAGTATATTTACAACGACTTCTAGCACCATCACCCCAATGAGTATAAACAAAAGCTCTTCCTTGTAGTAAATAAGGATTTAAAGAATTTTCGTAATTAAAAAATAAACTTTCAATCTTATAAATCGAATTTGACGAAATAATATCTTTACCAGAAATACTATTAGCAGGCACTAATTCTAATTTATTATGATTATAAAAAATACCATAATTTAATTTTATAAAATCAGCATTTTTTATATCAACATATACTATAGAAGAATTTTGAGCAAAATCAGTTACAGTAATTGGATAATAAATGGTATTACTAAATTCTTTAGACAATTCTAAATTATTATTTGTCATACTCCACCCACTTATTGGTCTAATAGATTCATCACAAGAAATTTTAGCTAAAGACTTACCATTAGATAAAAGACTTTCTTTAAAAATAGTAACAGGTGAGATATTATCAATTTTTATATTAGTATTAAAAGTTTCTTCTTTTGATTTTTGATTTGATTTATCTACAATAACACCTTCTGGAAAATATACTTTAAGAATACCATTTCCATTTATTCCTGATAAAGTAATTGTATAAATCATTTCATCATTAATATGTGATAATAAATTAATTTTTACAGAATTTGGGGAAATAATATTTTCATTTAATTTAAATTTTATATAATTTGAATTAAAATTATTAATAGAAATATTTTTCTCGGTAACTTTAAATTTTAATGTTATTACATGATTTTTATTTGCATAACTTTCATAATTTTTATTAGTATTTTCAATACTTATTAACTGAATTTTTGGAGGGCATCTATCAATATCAATTTTTGCAACTAGATTTTGTGAATCAATAACATATTTGGAAAAAACGCAATTTGAAAAAAATGACATAAAGACAATCAAAATGCCCATCAAAATAATAAAAATAAATTTTTTAGCTTTCAATAAAGACCTCCTTGTAAATATAGTTAATCAAAATTAATATTTAAATTTTAATTTTGACTTATTTAATTTTGATAATTGGATTAATAAAGAATAAAAAAATGAATAAAAATACAATTACATTATAGACGCATTTACATATTTTGTCAACCAAAAAATATTTTTCAAAAAACTATTGGCAAGAATAGAGATTGATTATATAATCTAAATAAAAAATAGCTAAATACAATCTGGGATATGGGAAGGATGATAAAATTGAATATAGAAAAAATAAAAAAAGCAAATACAAATATAATAGGAAAACAAATAGAATATTTTGAAGAAATAGATTCAACAAATATATACGCACAAAAAATAGCAAATAATCCAAAAAAAAATGGAAAAATAATAATAGCAGAAATACAAACAAATGGGATAGGAACAAAAGGAAGAATATGGTACACAGGAACAGGAAAAAACATAGCAATGACAATAATATTAAAACCAAAATGTCAGTTAAAAAAATTAGAAGGAATAACAATAAAAATAGCAGAATGCATAAAAAAGGCAATTTACGAGTTATATAATATTGAGTTATCAATAAAAGAACCTAATGATTTGATATTAAACAATAAAAAAATATGTGGAATTTTAACAAAAACTAGTACAATAGGAGGAAAAATTAATAACCTAATCATAGGAATAGGCTTAAATGTTAATGAAGAAAATTTTAATAAAGAAACAATAGAAATTGCAACATCTTTAAAAAAAGAATTTAAAAAAGAATTCTCAAGAGAAGATATAATAATAAAAATAATAGAAATATTAGAAAAAGAAATAAAAAAAGAAATAGAGATATAAGTTCTATTTCTTTTTTTATTAAATATACATTAATTAAATAAAAAAAGAGAAAAGAGGAATTAAAGTTATGCAAGCATATAAAATGGAAGAGAATAAAACAATTATACAAATATTAAAAGGGATAGGAATATCACTTGTTACAACATTAATACTATTAGTCATATTTGCATTAATATTAACATATACACAAGTAGAAGAAAAAACAATAAATCCAGTAATAATTATTATAACAGCATTAAGTATATTAATAGGAAGTTCAATAGTAAATATAAAAATAAAAAAGAATGGACTAATAAATGGTGCAATAATAGGTGGAGCATATATGCTAATTATATATCTTATATCAAGTATTCTTAATTGGAAATTTGGATTAACAGCACAAAGTATTATAATGATAACAGTAGGTATGGTTTTTGGGATACTGGGAGGAATATTAGGAGTTAATAACAGAAAGTAGGAGGGAATTTTCTCAATTCCTTTCTGAAAATAAAATTTGACATTTAAAAGAAAAGATGTTATAAATTTATAAATTATGTAACTTAACTATTTTATTTCAACTATATTTTAAAATCATTAAAAAATTCTAAAAAATTTTCAAAATAAGGAAAAACAAGGAAATAAGAGAAAAACATGTAAAGGAGGTAGAAAAAAGAAATATTTACTAATAATTAAATGTTGCTTTATAATAAAAATATAAATATAATAAGGAGGAAGTAAAATTTGATAATATATACATTAAAAGATTATCTAAAAATCTATAAATTATTAGAAGCAAATATATATGTATTAAGAGAAAATGAAGAAAGTTACATAACTAAAAGTAGTCATAATAAGCACGACAAAATTTTTAGAGGAATATTAGCTGATAAAAAAGAAGTGTCAAAAATAATTAATACATATCTAAAACCAAAAACAAAAATATATCAAAATGATTTGGAAAGATACGAAACAAAATATATAACAAAAATATATGAAGAACGTTTAGCAGATATAGTATATAAAATAAAAGGAAAAGAAATATTTTTCTTAATTGAACATCAAACGAAAGTAGATAAAAATATGGCATATAGGATATTAGAGTACAGTATGGAAATAATAAGAGGAAGAATTAAAAATATAAAAGGAAAGATTGAAAAAGTAGGAATACCAAGAGTAGTACCTATAGTCATATATACAGGAGAGAAAGTATGGAATGCAGAGCAGGAAATATCAGAAATACAAGTAGAATTTGAAAGTATAGAAAAAGTGGAAGCAATAACAGGATATAACTTAATAGATATAAGAGATAGAGAAAAAGCAATCAAAGACGATCTATTTATATCAAAGATATCTATAATTGAAAGAATGAAAAATACAGAAGAAATAATGGAAACAATAGAAGAAATATATGAAAATTTAAATAAAAAAGAAAAGAAGAAGCAATTTTTAGAAATAGTTGATTATTTATTAGAAGATGAAATGAGCAAAAAGTCTTTAGAAAAGTTAAAAGAAAGATATATAAAAGAAGAAAAAGGAGGAGATAAAATGATGCATGCAAAAGAAGTATTAAGAAGAGACAGGCTTAGAGAAATAAAAAAAGGAAGAATGGAAGGAAAAACTGAAGGAATGTTAGAAGAAAAAATAAATATAGCTAAAAAAATGTTAGAAGAAAAGCTAGATATAGATTTTATTATAAAGATAACAGGATTGACAAAAGAGCAAATAAATAATTTATAAAATAGTAAAATTCTAGTTACATAATTAAAGGTTTTAATGCCACAAAAATAAATATATTAATATATATTTGTACAAATAATATGTTTGCGTAAAATATGATTTGTCGAATTTTGCGATGAAAAATGAAAAAATTATTTTGAATTATGTTGACAAAATTCGAAATAGAATTTATAATCTAATTACATTTTCACATTATTCTATAAATTTATTTATAGTCATAATTTTTTATTCAAATAGTAGTTTTTATACTACACAAAAAATTTAAAGTCTTAAAAAATCAAAAAAGAAAATTTAATAATAAGGAGGAATGTATATTTGAGTAAAAGCAAAAAAATTATATTATTATTAGCTATTTTAATAGCACTAGTATTGTCATTTATAGGAGGACAAACATTTTCAAAATATATAACAGAAGTAAGAGGTGAAGGAATTGCAGAAGTAGCAAGATGGAGTTTTAAAGTAAATGGACAAGATGAAGAAGTTCAAACAATAAATTTAGCCTCTACATGTAATAATGAAACTTTAATTGATAATAAAATAGCACCAGGAACAGAAGGAACATTTAAAATAGTAGTTGATGGAACTGGTTCAGATGTGGGAATTAATTATACAATAAAATTTGAAAATGAAAGTACTAAACCACAAAATCTAAAATTTATATATAATGAAAAAGAATATAATTCTATTACAGAATTGCAAGAAGACCTAAAAGGTACTATAAATGCAAATGACCAAGAAAAAACAAAAACATTAAATATAAAATGGAAATGGGCATATGAAATAGGGTCAAATGCAGAGGAGATTAAAGCCAATGATCAAATAGATACACAAAATGCTATTGATATAAATAATTATACATTTAATGTAATAGTTTCAGGTACACAAGTAATGCCAAATGCATAATAAAAAAATACAAATGAATACAAAAATTAATAAAATCAAAATGGAAAAAACATTATATAATATATTATTTATTTTTATTTTATTCTCTATTTTTATAATCATATATCTAAGTCTTTTTTCAGAAAATATTAATATCAGTCCATTTGGAATACAAATTCTTAAAATCGAATCCAATAGCATGATACCAGAATTTAAGAAAAATGATATCATAATTATAAAAAAGGAAAAAGAATATAGTATAGGAGATATAGTTACTTTTGTAGACGAAAGCGGAAACTTCATAACACATAGAATTATAGAAAAATGTGAAAATGAATTTTATACGAAAGGAGATAATAATAATACAAAAGATGAGAAAAAAGTTACATATTCACAAATATTAGGAAAAGTTATAATGAAAATACAATTCTAATGTAACTTATTGATAAGTCTGATAGAAAAGGAGAAGTGGATGAGATTAATAAAAATAAAAAATGGAAAAACAATAACATTAATAATAGTAACAATAATAGTAATTCTTTTATTTTTTACAGGTTATAGTATAGGTAAAGGAATGACAAATGTTAAAGTAAATACAACAACACAAATTGCAAAACCAATAATTATAGTAGAAAATAATCCAACTATAGATATAACTACAATAAAAAATACAGGATATTATGATTTTAAAGTAAAAAACTATAATGAAGAAAACCAAGTAAATCAAATAGAATTAAAATATTGGATAGAGATTATTTCAAAATATGATGAAACTATATCATTTAAAATGTATAAAAACAATCAAGAAATACCACTATTGAATAATAAAACACAAGAAATACAATTAACCAAAAATCAAAAAGAAGAACAAAACTATAGGTTAGAAATAATCTATGATAAAACAAAATCTACCTCTACAGAAGAAATAATACAAGATGTACAAATAAAGGTTCATTCAGAACAAAATGAGCATATTTAATATTATAGAAACATCACAAAAACTAGGAGAAAACATGAAAAAGAAAAAATTAATAATCATAATAATATTAGTAATAATAGGGATAATATTGTTTATATTTATGAAAAAGTCTAATATTATAAGCACATTTCAAGATGATTTTATATTCTTTAAAATATTTAGTAATTCAGATAAAAATAATCAAATTACAAGTGATATTGAACATTTTGAAGGAGAAACATATATATTTGATGTAAAATACAATAATCTACAAATGAAAAATGTAAATTTAACAAATACAATTAATCCCAAAACTCTGGTAAAGGAATTGATTGCACCAGGTACAGAAGGATTTTTTAACGTAATATTAAAATCAAATAAAAATTCTAAATATAGAATAAGATTTGTGAGTAAAAATACAAAACCTAAAAACTTAATATTTTATATAGAAAATGATGATACTAAATATTCATCATTGGAAGAATTAGAAAAAGTATTAGTAGGGAATATAAAAGCTAATAATCAAAAAAATATAAGAATAAACTGGAGGTGGGAATATAGTACGAATAATATAGATGATTTTGAAGATACTAAAGATGGAAAAAATATAAATAAATATAATTTTGATATTTATGTGATTGGTGAAGAATAAACATTTATAAAAGGACTAAGATTTGTAATATAGATATACAAATAATAGTCCTTTATTATTTTAATATTTTTTAAAAAAGTAGTTGATATTTTTTTATTTTTAATATAAAATTTAGAAAGACAAAAACAAGGAGGCCAAAATGATAACTTTACAAGAAGTGAGAAAGAATGAAGAAGTTGAAGCACTAATAAAAGGTGCACAAAAGCAATTAGATGGCTTAGGCTATACAGAACACAGCCATAGACATATATCAATAGTATCAAAGAGAGCAGGAGACATTTTAGAAAAGTTGGGTTATCCAGAAAGAACGGTAGAACTTGCAAAAATAGCTGGATATTTACATGATATCGGAAACTCTGTAAATAGAACTGACCATGCTCATAGTGGAGCAATACTTGCATACAACATATTAAAAGATATGGGAATGCCAGTCGAAGAAAGAACAGAAATAATGATGGCAATAGGTAATCATGATGAAAATACAGGAACAGCGGTAAGTGATATTTCAGCAGCTATAATACTTGCTGATAAATCTGATGTTCATAGAGACAGGGTTACAAACAAAAATCTTTCAACATTTGATATTCATGATAGAGTAAATTATGCAGTAACAAATGCAGAATTAGATTTAAATGTTGAAGAAAGAAAAATATTATTAAATCTAACAATAGATACAAAATTATGTCCCGTACTGGACTATTTTGAAATATTTATGGATAGAACAATGATGAGTAAATATGCCGCAAAATATTTAAAAATATGGTTTGAATTAGTTATAAATGGTACAAAATTATTATAAACGGAGGAATTAAAAAATGAAAAAAATTAAAATTATTACATTTATATTAACAATTATATTAATAACAATGATAGCTTTTTTTGGTGTATATGTTCATACACAAAATAGAATGGAAGATAAAGTAAAAGAATATTCATATGCAATGGATTTAGAAGGTGCAAGAGTAATAAGATTAAAATTAGATAGTGGGACAAGAACTGTAATAAAAGATGGAGAAGGAAAAGAAGTAAAAGATGCAGAAGATCTTACAGATGAGGAACTTACACAAAAAGGTTATACAAAAGAAGAAGAGCCATACAATAAAGATGAAACATTAAATAAAGAAAATTACGAAACTTCAAAAAGAATAATAGAAAAAAGATTACAAGAATTAAAAGTAAATAACTATACAATAAAATTAGATGAAACAAATGGAGATATTGTTATAGAATTAACAGATAATGACGATACAGATTTTGTTATAAGTAGTCTGACATCAATGGGAAAATTTGAAATAGTAGATAGCCAAACACAAGAAGTATTAATGGATAATAATGATATAAAGAAAGTAGATGTAATGTATGGATCAACTTCATCTACAGGAACAGCTGGAACATCTATATACCTAAGTATAGAATTTACAAAAGATGGAGCTAAAAAACTAGAAGAAATAAGTACAAATTACAAAACTGAAGAAGATGAAGAAAATACAGATAATACAACAGCAGATGAAAATACTACAGACGAAAATTCAGCAGCAGATGATACATCATCAGAAAGCGAAGAACAAGCAAAAGAAATAACAATGATGATAGATGATGAAGAAATAATGACAACAAGTTTTGATGAACCATTAAGAACAGGAACTTTACAATTAACAGTAGGACAAGCTACATCAGATGAAAAATCATTAACTGAAAATGTGCAAAAAGCTAGTGGAATGGCAATAGTTTTAGATTGTGGAAATATGCCATTAAAATATAGTTTAGAAGGAAATGAATATATTTTTTCAGATATAACAGATGAACAATTACAAATAGTACAATATGTAGTATTAGCAATTGTAGCGGTAGCATTAATAATATTAATAATAAGATTTAAAACATTAGGAATATTAGGAGTATTTTCATATGTTGGATTAGCTTCATTATTCTTATTAGTTATAAGATATACAAATGTAATATTATCAATAGAAGGACTATTTGGAATAGGATTAATACTAATATTAAATTATATATTTATTAATAGTATATTATCAAAAATAAAGAAAGAAAAAGACAAAGAAATAGACCAAATAAACAAAGAAACAAATAAAAAATTCTTTATAAGAATAATACCAATTTGTATAACAGTAATTACATTTACATTTATAAATTGGACACCTATTAGTAGCTTTGGAATGGTAATGTTCTGGGGAATATTACTAATGGCGATATATAATTATATTATAACAAAAAATATATTTAAAATAATTGAAAATAGGTAAGACATAAAATAAACATAATATAAAAAATGAAAAGATGAAGAACCGAATTATCTGCATGAAAGGATTGAGGTAAAAGGTTGAAAAATAATTACAATTTTGGCGTCGTTAAACTTCATTTGAAATTTAATCAACGTACAAAAAGTACGCCTCATAAATTTCAAACTCGTTTGCCTAGCCAAAATTTAATTCTTTTCCAACCAGATTTGTGCCTAAGAAAGGAAAGATGGTAAAAATGAAAAATTTAACAACAAAAAATAAAATACTTATTATAATTTTAATATTAGTAATAATAGCAGGGATAATAGTAACAGCAAATATAGGACTAAATTTTGATTTAAGGTATGAGAAAACACAAAAAATAGAATTAAATTTAGAAAAAGAATTCGAAATATCAGATATAAAAAGTATTACAGATGAAATATTACAAAATCAAAAAGTAATAATACAAAAAGTAGAATTATATAAAGACACAGTATGTATTATAGCAAAAGAAATAACAGAAGAACAAAGAAATAGCATAGTAGAAAAAGTAAACGAAAAATAT
Organism: uncultured Clostridium sp.; assembly: GCA_946497905.1. Classification (GTDB taxonomy): domain Bacteria; phylum Bacillota; class Clostridia; order TANB77; family CAG-508; genus CAG-269. The sequence continues at coordinate 12,030 of CAMMMI010000004.1, read as the reverse complement.
GGAACAGAATTATTAGCAGAAAGTACAGAAATATTAACAATTCCACATACAAGAGGAAGAGACATAATAAAACCATATATAGCACCATTTATTATAGCAACAGTTATAATAATAATCTATATGGCAATAAAATACTATAAACTAAATCCATTAAAAGTAATATTAAAAACAATAGTAATATGTATTCTAACACAATTAGTATTGTTAAGTATAATAGCAATAACAAGAATACCAATAGGAAGGTTAACTATACCATTAGTATTAATAGTATATATGCTTACACTAATAGGAATAACAACAAAATTTGAAAAATAGGGAAAAGGGGACGCCCTTTTTTTCTTGAATAGGAAAAACTCGATTTTTCTTTTGAAAATAAAAATTGTTTATTTTCACTTTGAGCCTAAGTAACTTAAAGTTTCATATTGTTTCCTATTCAAGAACATCGCTTCGCTCTAACAAATGCTAGGAAAGGAATGGAATAAAAATGGGGAATATAGTATTATTAGATGAATTAACAATAAATAAAATAGCAGCTGGTGAGGTTATAGAAAGGCCAGCATCTGTTATAAAAGAAATGGTAGAAAATTCAATAGATGCAGGAGCTACAAACATAACAGTAGAAATAAAAAATGGAGGAATATCATACATAAAGGTTACTGATAATGGTAAAGGGATAGCACAAGATGATTTAGAAATTGCATTTGAAAGACATGCTACAAGTAAAATTAGAAGTGCAGATGATCTAAATAGTGTAACTTCTATGGGATTTAGAGGAGAAGCTTTAGCAAGTATAGCAGCAATTAGCAATGTTGAATTAGTATCAAAAACAAGTACACAAGATATAGGATACAGAGTTGTAGTAGAAGCGGGAAATATTTTAAATAAAGAAGAAGCAGGATGCCCAACAGGAACATCAATAACAGTAAAAAATTTATTTTTTAATACACCAGTAAGATATAAATTCTTAAAAAAGGATTATACAGAATCAGGATATATTGAAGATGTAATAACAAGAATTGCATTAGTTAATCCTAATATAGCATTTAAGTTAATAAATACAGGAAAAACAGTTATACAAACAAATGGAAATGGAGATTTAAAAACAGTAATATATAGCATATATGGAAAAGATATTTCAAATGCTGTTATGGAAGTAGACTACAAATATGAAGATATAAAAATTTTTGGAGTTGTAGGAAAACCAGAAATAGCAAGATCAAATAGATCTAATCAGTTATTTTTTGTAAATAAAAGATATATAAAAGACAAGATTCTTACATCAGCAACAGAACAGGCATATAAAGGATTAATTCCAATTGGGAAATTTGGATTTGTTGTATTAAATTTAGAAGTTAACCCAGCAAAAGTTGATGTAAATGTCCATCCTGCTAAATTAGAAGTTAGATTTGAAGAAGAAAATAAGATATTTCAATCAATATATCATGCAATAAAAGACACATTATTAAAAACTGAGTTAGTAGCAAATAGTGAAAACAAACTAGAAAAAGAACAAACTAATGATTTTGTTAATAATAGAACACTAACTTTTGACGAAAGATTGAGAAATCTAAAAGAATCTAAAAAAGAAAATAATTCAAGCGGATTGTTTGGATTTAGAAAGCAAAATGAGAGACAGATAGAAGAATATACAGAAGAAGAAAGTAGAATAAAAACAAATAATATTTTAGAAGATGTATATAATCAAAAGACAGAAACTAATACGCAAGACAATTTAAAATCTAATATAGGTCAGCCAATAGATACATCAGATGTATTAAATAAGTTAAGACAAATGAAAGAAAAAATAGAGCAAGAATTAAAAGAAAAAAATATAGAACCAGTTTCATTAAAAGAGGAGTCAGAAAAATATAACTATGACATCAAAAAAGAAAGTAATCAAATAGAAAATACTAATAAAGAAGAATTAAAAAATGAAAATAAAATAGAAGATACGAAAACAAATGAAATAGATTATAGCGAAAATAAAGAACAAAATTCAGATAATCAAAATATCCAATTAGAGCAGAATAGTGAGTTAACTGAAGAAGAAAAGAAGAAAGCGGAAGAAAGATTAGAAGAACAAAATAAAAAAATAGAAGAAATAGAAAATCCAGAGATAAAGCAGGAATTCAAAGAAATAAAACAAAAAATGGAAGAACTAAATAATAATCCAAAAGTAGTATCAGAAAATTTTGATGAAATGTATGCAAAATTATTTGGAAGAAAACCAATTCAAGAAGAAAAAGAAACAGACGAACAAAAAGAAAAAAGAGCAAATGCAATTGATATAGTAAAAAATAATATATCAGTATTTGAAAAAGAAGAAAAATATCAAAAACCAACATATAAATTTATAGGAATAGTATTTAAAACATACATAATATTAGAAATAGATAAAGAAATGTACATATTAGATCAACATGCAGCACATGAAAGAATTATGTACGAAAAAGTAAAGAAAAATTATTATAGTGATAATTCAAAAGATTCTCAAATGTTATTATTACCAGATATAATAACACTAACACATAAAGAAATGGAAATAGCAAAAGACAATTTTGACATGTTTAAACAAGCAGGATTTAGTCTAGAAGAATTTGGAGAAAACACAATAAAACTAACAGGAGTGCCAACAGTATGTATAGATTTAGACACAAAAGAACTATTTCTGGAAACATTAGATGAAATAAATACAGTAGCAAGGACAGCAAAACAAGAAAAAGAAGAAAAATTCATAGCAACAGTAGCATGTAAAGCAGCAGTAAAAGCAAATATGGCACTAACAGTACAAGAAGTGGATAGTTTAATGAGTAAGCTATTAGAATTACCAAACCCATTCACATGTCCACACGGAAGACCAACAGCAATAAAAATGTCAAAATATGATATAGAAAGAAAATTTGCAAGAAAATAATTTAATGTAAGGAGTAAAAAATGTTATTAATAATAATTACAACAATAATAATATATTTAATAGTACTTGCATGGACATGGCATAATTTAAGTGGAATAGAACATGGTAAAAAAATTATTTATACAATTGTAGGATTAATAGTAATGTATATAATAACAATGATAACATTTAATATATCAAAAACAGGAATAACATATGAGAATCCTGAAATGGAAAAAGATATAGGTAATATGCTAATTCTAATATTTGCAGGATTAAATTCATTAATCGTATTACCATATATATCAAAATTATTAAGTAGGATTAATGATGAGGATATAGAAAAAAATCAGGTAAGCAAAAGAATAATGGTTATTATAGTTGTTCTTGTATTATGCTTAATAATGGAAAGTGGATATTTAAAAGATATACAAAAAGGTATTATAAATGTTTATGAAACTCAAAAAAATGTAGAAAATATGGTACAATTCCAATATTAAATTGTTATAAATAGCTAAAAAAATAAATAATATGAGGATAAGGAAAATAAAAATGAGTAAAGAAAAAGTCATAGTTATATGTGGGCCAACAGCTTCAGGAAAAACATCATTATCTATAGAACTAGCAAAAAAAATAAATGGAGAAATAGTTTCTTGTGATTCTATGCAAATTTACAAAGATATGAATATAGGAACAGCAAAGCCAACACAAGAAGAAATGCAAGGAATAAAGCATTATTTAATAGATTTTATTTCACCTAATGAAAGATATAGTGTAGCAGATTATAAAAAAGATGCAAAAAAAGCAATAAAGGAAATTATAAGCAAGGGAAAAACTCCAATAGTAGTTGGTGGAACAGGATTATATATAGATAGCTTGATTTATGAAATAGAATATCAAGATATAAAATTTGATAAAAATTATAGAAAAGAATTAGAAAAAAATGTGAAAGAAAAAGGATTAGAATATTTATACAAAAAAGCCAAAGAAATAGATCCACAAGCAATAGAAAAAATAAGTCCAAATGATAAAAAAAGGATTTTAAGGATATTAGAAATATATCATATGACAGGGAAAAACAAAACACAGCAAGAAATTGAATCAAGAAAAAAAGAAGTGGAATATGACTATCATGTATATGCTATAGATTGGGATAGAGAAGAATTATATAATAGAATAAACAAAAGAGTAGATATAATGATACAACAAGGTTTAATAGAAGAAGTAAAAAATATATTAGAAAAATATAAAGAGTTCCCAACAGCAATGCAAGGATTAGGATATAAAGAAGTTGTGGAATATTTAGAAGGGAAACTTACAAAAGATGAAATGATCGAAAAAATAAAAATGGAAACAAGAAGATATGCAAAAAGACAACTAACATGGTTTAGAAAAAATAAGCAAACAATATGGATAAAGGGAAGAGAGAATTTACAAAATAATATAAAAATTATTTTGGAGGGAATAAGTTGAAAAAAGAAAAACAAGAGAAGTCAAGAAACAGAAAACAAACAAAAAGACAGAAACAGCAAGTTAATGAAGTGCAGATAAAAAGTAAAGAAATATTGCCCAATGATACAAAAATAGAAAATAAACAGGAAAAAACATCAAAAACTCTAAAGAAAAAGATGGTTTTATACATAGTTTTAGCACTAATATTATGTTATATTATATATACATTATATTTATTAATAAAACAACCAACAGATACTTTTACAGTAGAAGAGGGGAAATTATATCAAGAAGAAACAGACATAGGGTATGTAATAAGAGATGAACAAGTAGTAAGAGGTACAAATTACAAAAATGGAATGGAACAAATAAAATTAGAAGGAGAAAAAGCAGGAAAAAATGAAGCCATTTTTAGATATTATAGTAATAATGAAGAAAATCTAAAAAAGAACATACAGGAACTTGACACAAAAATACAAGAAGTAATGGGACAAGATAAAGGGTATGTAAATTCTGATACAGATATAAAACTTTTAGAAAATCAAATAGATGAAAAAATGCAATATATAAATCAAATAAAAGATGTTAATAAATTAGAAGAATATAAAAAAGAGATAGATGATTTGGTTAGTAAAAAAGCTAAGATAGCAGGAGAAAACAGTCCCCAAGGTTCATATTTAAAACAATTAATAGAGCAAAGAAAAACATACGAAAGTCAGCTTAACTCAGGAGCAGAATATGTAAATGCACCTAAAAGTGGAATAGTATCATATAAAGTTGATGGGCTAGAAGAAACATTAACACCAGACTGTTTTAGTGAATTAAGTAAAGAATATTTAGAAAATCTAAATCTACAAACAGGAAAAGTAGTAGCAACAAGTGAAGAATGTGGAAAAATAATAGATAATTTTGTATGTTACATAGCTACAATATCAAATTCGGAAAATGCTAAACAAGCTAGAGTAGGAGATAAAATAAAAGTTAGACTATCTAATAATGAAGAAGTATCAGCAGAAATTGTAAATATAGCAAATGATAGTGAAGAAGATATATTATTAATGTTAAAAATAGAAAAAGGAATACAAGAATTAATAAATTATAGAAAAATATCATTTGATTTAATCTGGTGGGATGAACAAGGACTAAAAGTACCAAATCAAGCAATAGTAAAAGAAAATGATTTAAATTATGTTGTAAGAAAAAGAGCAGGATATTTAAATAAAATTTTAGTAAAAGTAACGAAAGAAGGAGAAAACTATTCTATAGTAGAATCATATGAAAGTGAAGAATTAAAAGAACTAGGTTTTACAAATGAAGAAATAGCAAATTACAAAAAAATATCATTATATGATGAAATAGTTTTAAATCCAGATTTAAGTAAAGTAGAGTAAAAACGCATAAAATATTAATTTTTATTCACCATGCAAGGACTAGTATATATATTATATTTTAAGCGATTTTGTGGGGACCGACACGATAAATATTCTTATTAAATCAGCGACAGTCCCGTGGGAGCTGATTTTATTAGAATATTTAAAGTGTTGGGATAGCGAAAAATATAATATATATACTAGTCCTTGCAAAGAGAATAAAAATAAAAGAAATATTACAAAAATATTACAATAATATTAAAATATTATTACATTTTAAAAAAGTATTGACAATATAGCAAAAAAAGTAGATACTTAGTACAACGAAAACAAATGAATGAATTTTAGGAGGGTTTTTTTATGTCAGGAGCTTTAATGAATAAAGTTTGGGATTTATTTGGAATGGATTCAGCAGAACCAGATGAATATGAAGAAGAAAATGTATATGATTATGAAGAAGAAGAGGAAGAAGAAGATAAAAGAAGATTTGGAAGAAAAAACAATAATAATAAAGTAGTTTCAATGCCACAACAACAAACAAATGCTATAAAAATGGTAATATCACAACCAACAACATTTGAACAATCAGATGAAATATGTTCTTTCTTAAAAGAAAAAAAATCTGTAATTGTTAATTTAGAATATGTAAACAAAGAAGTAGCAAGAAGAATAGTAGACTTTATTAGTGGTGGAGTATATGCCTTAGATGGATATATTCAAAAAGTATCAAACTCTATATTTTTAGTAGCACCATCAAATTATGAAATAACAAATGAAATGGCAAGAGAAGAAATAAAAAACAAATTATCAGTTTCTTGGTTAAAAAATAACGGGATAAATTAGGGAAAAAGGGACGCCCTTTTTTTCTCTATAATTATTGCGAGTAAAAAAGCAGTATCTAACTATATAAGGAGGAAAAGATGATAACACCATTAGATATAGAAAACAAAAAATTCTCTAAACAAATGATGAATGGTTACAGTGTAGAAGAAGTAGATGATTTTTTAGATGATTTAACTGTTGATTATACTAGATTATATAAAGAAAATAGCGAACAAAAAACAAAAGTTGAAGAATTATCTAAAAGCTTAGAACACTACAAAACAATAGAAGAAACATTGCAAAATACATTGGTTATGGCACAGAAAACAGCAGAAGATGTAAAAAATGTAGCAAAACAACAAGCAGAACAAATCCTAAACGAAGCTAGAGGAAATGCACAAACACAAGTAAAAGAATTAGAAAATCAAATTATGAATAAAAACAAAGAACTAGAAGATGTAAAAAAACAATTTGATATATATAAAGCAAAAATGGAATCTTTATTGATTTCACAATTAGAACTATTAAAAGATGTAAACAAAGAAGATTAATATATTTTACTAAAGAAACTATCTCTAATACAGATAGTTTTTTGTATATTTTGTAGAAATATATTACAAAAATAGAAGTATATTACAGAACTGTTAAATGTATATTACAATTTTATTAATACTATTGACATTATAAAAAAAAAGAATAAAATAATAATATCAAGGAAAGGTTAATATGAGGATAATAAGTGGAAAGGCTAGAGGAACAAAACTATATACATTAGAAGGAAATAATACAAGACCTACTTTAGATAGAATAAAAGAAGCTTTATTTAATATAATACAAAATGAAATACCTAATTGTGTATTTTTAGATTTATTTTCAGGAAGTGGGGCAATAGGGCTAGAAGCAGTAAGCAGAGGAGCAAAAAAAGCTATTTTAGGAGAAAATTCTAAACAAGCTATTAAAATAATAGAAAAGAATATAGAAAAAACACATCTAAGAGAACAAATAGAATTGTTGCCATATGACTATAAAATAATATTAGAAAAACATATAAAAGATCCGCTAGACATTGTTTACATAGACCCACCATATAGGACTAATTACGCATATAAAGCAATAAAAATGATATTAGATAAAGAATTATTAAATGAACAAGGAATAATTATAATAGAAACAGATAACACAGAAGAAATACTAAATCTATTAAAAGAAATAGAAATACAAATAAAAGATATTAGAGAATATGGAAGAGTAAAACTTATCTTTTTGGGTAAAAAAGATATATAATTTGAAAGGGGTAAAACCATGGAAATATTTACATTATTAGAAACTTTAGAAGATTTATTAGAAAGAAGCAGAAATCTACCATTTTCAGGAAAGAGTATTGTAGATAAAGAAGAAATGTTAGATTTAATAAAAGAAATAAGAATAAAACTTCCAGACGAATTAAAGCAAGCTAAATGGGTAAAAGAAGAAAGACAACGAATATTAGTTGAAGCCCAAAAAGAAGCTGATGGAATAGTTAAAGAAGCAGAAAACAGAATAATAGCAATGATAGATGAACATGAAATAACAAGAAAAGCATATGACCAAAAAACAGAAATAATAGAAACAGCAAATGAAATGTCAAGAGAAATATCAAGAGGAACAAAAGAATATGCAGACAGTATCTTAGGAAATACAGAAGATGTATTACAAGAAACATTAAGTAAACTAGAAACAAATATGAATGAAGCGTTAAAGTTAATGGAAATATCTTTAGAAGACACAATAAAGACAATACAAAACAGTAGAAAAGAATTGAAATAAAACTCAAAAGTCAGATGTCAGAAGTCAATGAAAACAAAGACTTTTGAAGCTGACTTTTTTATACAATAGGAAACAATAAATAAAAATGAAAAATATATATCACATAAAATCGTTACAGAATGAAAGGATGGTTAAAATGGCAAGAAAAAGAAGATACAAAAAGAAAACACAAGCTTCAAAAATTGATATAGCAATAGTAACACTAATAATACTAAGTGTATTATTAGCAGTTTTAATATATACAAAATCAGGGGTAATAGGTTCAAAATTAAATGAAATATTAGGTGGAATGCTAGGAATAATGCAATATGTTTTACCAGTAGGTATATTTATTATTGCAATAAAATTAGCATGTGATGGTAGAGATGAACTAAAATCAAAAATGATTCAGTACATAATATTTTTAATAAGCTTGTCAGTTGTTTTTAGTGTAATACAAACATCAACAGGAGAATTACAATCTACTAAAGAATTATCAGAAGTTGTAAAAGATGCATACTACTTAGGAAGTCAGAGTAAAGGTGGAGGAGCAATAGGAGCAGTTGGAGCAATACCACTTGCAAAATTGTTAGGAGATATAGGAGCTATAGTATTTTGTGCAGGTATTGCAGTTGTGTTATTTGTGTTCACATTTGGAATTAGTATGTCAGATATAATAAATAGAATAGTCGAAAAAATCGAAGAGAAAAAAGAAGAAAGATTAGAATTAAAAGAAGAAAGAAGAAAACAGCAAGCAGAACAAATAACAGAAACACCAGCACAAAGAAGGAAAAGAGAAAGAGAAGAAAGATTAGCTAGAAAAGAACAAGAAAAACTTGAAAGAAATGAAATGGAAAATCAAATAAAAATTAATTTTGGCGGTAGAATTGTAGATGGAGCAGAAGAAAGCGTGCCATTGAAAAAATATGATCATTCTGGAGAAGATTTAGAGCCATTAACAAAAAAATCTAAGAAAAATTCAGTACAACCAGATGTTATTGAAGATAACATATTTAAACAAACAGCACATAATTCTGGAAATGAAAACGAATTATTCAAACAAGAAGAAGAAAAAAAAGAAGAAAAGAAAAAAGAAGTTTTGCAATTACAACATGCAATGGTAGTGGAAGATGAACATTATGAATATCCTCCAATAGAAATTCTAAGTAAAGCATCAAAAAAAGCATTAAAAGGAGGAGCAAAGCTATTGACAGATACAGCAACAAAATTGCAAAAAACATTATATAGTTTTGGAGTCTCAGCAAAAGTCGAAAATGTGTCAGTAGGGCCAGCAATTACACGTTATGAATTAAAACCAGCAGAAGGTGTAAGAGTTAGTAAAATAGCGAACTTAGCTGATGATATAGCATTAAATTTAGCAGCAGAAACAATAAGAATAGAAGCACCAATACCAGGAAAACAAGCAGTAGGAATAGAAGTTCCAAACAAAGAAAAAGAGGCAGTACATTTAAGAGAAGTATTAGATAGCGAAGAGTTTAGAAATAATAAATCAAAATTAACAATAGCACTTGGAAAAGATGTTGCAGGAAATATACAATTGGCAGATATTGCAAAAATGCCACATGTATTAATTGCAGGATCAACCGGTTCAGGAAAAAGTGTATGTATAAACACAATTATTACAAGTATTGTATATAAAAGCAAACCAAGTGAAGTAAAATTAGTTATGGTAGATCCAAAAGTAGTAGAACTTTCAGTATATAATGGAATCCCTCATTTACTAATACCTGTTGTAACAGATCCAAGAAAAGCAGCAGGGGCATTGGCTTGGGCAGTACAAGAAATGGATAATAGATATAACCTATTTGCAAGCAAAGGTGTAAGAGATTTAGCAGGATATAATAAGGCAATAGAAAAAGACGAAGAAACTGGAAAACTACCACAAATAGTAATAATAATAGATGAGTTAGCAGATTTGATGATGGTAGCAGCAAAAGAAGTTGAAGAATCAATATGTAGGTTAGCGCAAAAGGCAAGAGCAGCTGGAATGCACTTAGTAATTGCAACACAAAGACCATCAGTAGATGTAATAACAGGATTAATAAAAGCAAATGTACCATCAAGAATAGCATTTGCAGTATCATCACAAGTAGACTCAAGAACAATACTAGATGGTGTTGGAGCGGAGAAATTATTAGGAAAAGGAGACATGCTTTTCTTCCCAGCAGGAGCACCAAAACCATCAAGAGTGCAAGGAGCTTTTGTTTCAGATGAAGAAGTAGAAAAAATAGTAGATTTTATAAAATCAAATGGAACAGCTACATATAGTGAAGATATTTTAGAAAGCATTGAAAATAGCAATAAAACAGATAAAGAAATAGCACAAGAATCAGAAGATGACGAAACAGACCCATTTTTAATGGATGCAATACAAACAGTTGTAGAAACAGGACAAGCATCAACATCATTTATACAAAGAAGATTTAAAGTTGGTTACGCAAGGGCAGGAAGAATTATAGATCAAATGGAAGAAAGAGGAGTAATATCAGGATATCAAGGAAGCAAACCAAGAGAAGTATTAATGACATTAGAAAGATTAAATGAATTAAAAATGGGAACAGAGATGAAACAAGAAGTTTAAAAAGAAAAAAATAAGGTTAAACTTAATGACAAATAAGAAAAATTGAAAAATTTTCTTTAAGTAGAATATTTTATTATACAAAAACATTCCTATTTGAGAGGAGAAGCAAGTTTTGCAAAAGAAAACAGATAAAATCTTAGAAAAGATAGTAAAGAAAAACTATAATAATGAATTAGAAGAAATATTAGAAAAAAAGCCTTTTGATGAAAACACAAAAAGCAATCTTTTATCAATTCTATACAAAATCGAAACTGCTTATAAAGATTATGAAAAAGTAAAACAAAATGTAGAAACAAAAGAAGAATTTATAGAAAAACTACTAAAAGATATAAAAAATAATTGTGATACAATAAAACTTGTAAGACCTAACTCAGAAGAAAGCAAAATAATGAAAGACAAAACATTTCTAGTAGAAAAAAAGATAAAAAAAATAATATGTTATCCAATAGAAAGGAAAATATTATATTGTATAGAAAAAATAAGTAAACAAGACAAAATAATAAAAGACAAATATTTTTTAATAAATAAAACATTATCAGACCTAATAAATGTAGGAAATAATATAAATACAGTAGAACCATTAAGAGACTTTAATGGCTACTCTTGGACAACAATATCAGGGGAAATAGAAAGTGTAACACATAACTTAATTTATCAAAACTTACGAATTTTAGTAGGATATAAATTGCTAAATAATTGGATAACAAATGACGAATATATTATAGACTATATGGAATTATTTCAAAATAAATTAGAAGAAGAATATGGTAAAGAAAACAAAAGTATTTTAGTAGAAAATTTAAAAATACTATCTATCTTATTAGATATAAAATATGATACAAAAATAAAGAAAAAAATGTTAGAAACAAAAGAAAAAGTAGAAAAAGAGTTAGAATATGTTAAAGATAATAAAGAATTCATACAAAATGTAACAACTAAGAAAATAGAAATAACAAAACAAATAAAAAAAATTGATGAAACTATAAACAACAAAGAATTATTGCAAGAAGAATACACAAAAAGAAACGAAAAATTAGCATTAGAAGAAAAGATATTTAGCATACGAATATTAGCAAAAATACTTGAAAAAGAAAGAGAAGAATATA
>CAMMMI010000003.1 GCA_946497905.1 uncultured Clostridium sp. | reverse complement strand
AGATGATTACATATTTGATAGCATACAAGAAAGTAAAAGATATAAAGAATTAAAAATATTATCGAGAGCAGGACAAATACAAAACTTAGAACTACAACCACATTTTCTATTGCAAGAAAGTTTTAAGAAAAACGATAAAAAATATAGAAAGATAGAGTACATAGCAGACTTTAAATACATAGAAAACGGAAAAACAATAGTAGAAGATGTAAAAGGATTACAGACAGATGTATTTAAGTTAAAACACAAACTATTTGAGAAGAAATATCCAGATTTAGAATTAAGAATTATAAAGTAGGAGGTACACAAATGAACAGATACAATACATTAGTAATATTAATTATGTTTATATTAATAGCAATTCTATTTGCAAACTTAAAGCATAAAACAGAAGAGTTATTAGAACAAGAAGATAAAATAATAAACTTGCAAATAGAGTTAGATAATGCAAAAGAAATAATAGATAAACAGCATTTGCAGTTATTGGATTACGAGATTATATTTAATAATTTAACAATAGAAGACAGAATGAAGGTGAGAAAATGAGTAATATAGAAAAAGGCAGAATAGAAAATTTTATAAAGGCATACGAAGAAATAAAAGCACAATCTTTTATAATAGAGAGCATAAATAAAGATTTTTTCTTCGAATTTGCAGATTGTTTAACAGCAAGAATAAAAGAGCTAGAAGAAGAAAAAAAGACAATGTGCGAAGAATATTGCCCAAAAACAGAAAGAATACAAGAATTAGAAGAAGAAAACAAAGAAATTAAAAATACAAAAATGAACGGATATCTACATGAAAATATATGGTTAGCGAAATATTTAAGTGAATTATATCTACCAAAACAAAAAGCAAAAGAAAAGATAGAAGAAAATAACATAATCATGATAAATATGCAAAACAGACATCCTGATATATATGTATTATCAGATGAGTGGAGAAATGCAAAAGCACAAAATAAAGTTTTAGAAGAATTGTTGGAGGATAAATAGTATGTTAATACCAATAGTAGATATTAAAGAGTTTGAAAAAGCAGGATTTAAAAGATGTAAGAAACCTTATGATAAATGTTATTACTTATGTGTTGCAAAAGGTATACAAATGATATTTTTAAGTCCAGTAATGGTTGATATCATTAAATGGAAAGAAGATGACCCTCGAATACACAAAAGACCAAATTGTAGACATAGAGATGTCAGAACAGCTTTAGAAATAGTAGTTGAAATGGCAAAAAACAATATGATTATTTGCGATTATATAGAGATGAGAAAAAATGGTAATTGATATAAGTAAAATAACATTAGAAAATATAGAGAAATATAATAAAAATCAAATAAGAAGATGTCCTGTATGTAATAAAGAATTTGAAATTACATTTAGAAAACAAGAATATTGTTGCAAGAAGTGTTACTACAAAAACAGAAGAAAATTAAAGAAGGAGGACAAGCAATGAGTAATTATGAACATATGATAATAAGTGCAGAAAGATATGCACTAGGAAGAATGACTTATATAGTAAGTTTAACAGTTAATTATATACTAAAAGAAATTGAGGAAGATAAATTATCAGATGAGTGTTTAAGTGTTATAAGAGATGATATAAAACAAGCAAAAAGTTATGGAATGGAAGTTGATAAAAAACAATGGATAAAATTATTAAATAGAATAGAGGAAGTGATTTAGCAATGACAAAAGAAGGAATGAAAATATTAAAGGATAAAAGAGTTGAAGTGTTAAAAGCAATAAAACCCATTTGTGAAGCTTTTAACATAGAATATGACTACATAGTGAAAGAAGAAGGACAAACAGAAACACTAGTATTAAATGGTCAAAAAATAGGTTGCTCAATGAATAGTATATATGCAATTAAAAATGAAATTATTGGTTATATATTTGCAAAGATATATTGTAAAGACAAGTGGTGGCATTTTAAACCACATACTCTTAAATTTATAAAACAATATTGGTTAGATTAAGAGGAGATATAATGATAGCTGAATATAGTGTAACTTTAGAAAACAAAACTAAAAGTGAATTAATACTATTTATAAAAGAATTACAAGATATGCTAAAAGAAAAAGATAAAGAGATAGAAAAGAAAGATAAGATGATAGATAAACTTAGCCAAATAATAAATTATATGTTAGATGATTTAGATACAAAAGGATTTGGAAAACAAGAAATATACAATAGTTACAAACACAGAGTAGAACATAGTGAGAGATATTTTCAATAAAACAATATTTTGAAAGGAAAGTGAAAGATGATTTATAAAGCTGAAAATATAGATACAGATAAATTCTTAAAACAAATAAATTGGTTAAAGAACAATGATATGCAAAAAGAAAAAATAGAAAAAATAAAAATTGAACAATATCATGAAGGTTACAGAGAAGCTATGGAGCAAGTTGAAGATATGTTTTATTGTTCAAATTATGAAAAAACAATTGAAAATTCAGTCGAGAAAGTAGAGGAAGAAAGATGAGTATAGAAAGATATGGAAATAAATATGAATTGCAATGTGATTTTTGTAGCAATAGTATAGATGACTTCATGGATTTTCAAGAGGCAGTAGATTATAAAAAAGCAAACAACTGGAAAAGTAAAAACATAAATGGGGAATGGTTTGATAAATGCCCAGAGTGTTTAGAGAAAGGAGAATAAAGATGAGTTATGCAAGAAATAAAAGAGCAAAGGAAAGAAGAAGAAACAGAATAGATATTGTTAATATAAAAGAATTACAAAAACAGAGAGAAGAAAAAGTGCAAGAAGAAAGATTAAATAATGAAGAGAAAATAAAAACTCTAATAAAAGTAGAGGAAGAGATGGGAAATACTTTAGTACATGGTGCAATGACTTATGAATGCGAAGAATGTGGCAAGACTTGGAAAATGTGGCTTGAAGTAGGTGTAGAAGGAAAAGACAAAATAATGCCGTGCCCATTTATTATAAGATGTAAATGTGGAGGAATGGCAAAACATATAAATTGGCAAAATGATATATGGTTACCAGAACCAAGACCACTTGGAGAAAATATGAGTTATTTTAAATTAGATAGAGAAGGCTTAAAGAAAAAAGATATCAATACTTGTGGAATACCAGTATTAAGGTAAGGAGGAATAACTAATGAATAAAGAAGAAATAGAAAATATAAACAGGAAACTAGAAACAACAGAAGATGATACAGTCACAATAAATTTACTTTATCAAAAAGTAGAATTTTTAGAATCTATATTAGATAAAGTAACAGAAGAATGTAGAAAACAAATGACAGCAAATGAAGAGACTATATTAGAAATATTTCCACAAAAATTATTAAATGTTATAGAAGGAGAAAAGAAACAATGAAATATAAAGAATTTTATAATTGGTGTAGCGATAGAATTTGTAATGGTTGCTGGAGCATGAATACAGCTATATATTGTTTAGAAGTTATAGAAAAGATAGAACAGGAATCATTTTGGAAAAGAGAAAAAATATGGAAAAAAATATATGAAAATACGATTGTATATGGAATTATAAACCCTATTAACAAAAAAATAAAAGAATTGGAAAGAAGGTAGAAAAGAATAATGACTATAGCAGAAATTGAAAAAATGTTAGAAGAAGCAATTGAATACTGGAATAATAAAGATGAACATAAAACAGACTTTTTAAAATGCTTACTTGAAATAAATAAAAATAATAATATTAACGGACATAAACATGTTTATGCTTACTTAGAAGATTTTGGAAGAGATGAATGCTGGAATGAGTATGCTACAATAAAACTTATTTTAAAATAAAAAAAGGAAGAAGGTAGAAAGATGAAAATAATAGATATATTAAATAAAATGGCAAATGGAACATTAGAAGATGGGTTTAAATTTGTATATGAAGATAAAGTTTATACTTATATTAAAGATGAAGAAAAGATAATAAATAATAATACAAATAGAGAAATCGGACGAGATTATAAATTAGAAAAGTGCTTAAATGACGAAGCATTATTATTTCAAGACAATATAGAAGCAGTAACAATAGAAAAAATTAGAGAAATAGAAGAATTAGGAATGCTTACACAAGAAACTAAAGGTTGCGATGGAAGAGAATATACAGAGCTAAAACCTGCAAGTGCAATAGATATACATAACAAGATTAATGAACTAGTACGAGCAGTAAACAAATTAAATAAAGAAAGAGAGGAGAAGTAAGTTATGGGATTACATATTTGTAATAACTGCAACTATAAAATGCATTGTGATAATGCTTTTAAAAATAATTTAATATGTAGTTGTGCAAATGAAAGAATAAAATCAGAGCAACAACAAAGATTTGATAATACTGATTTAAAAGAGTTTGCGAAATTTGTTAAAGAAAGTAAGTGATACTATGCAATTAAAAGAAACACAAGATAAAGAAGATATACTAATATTATTAATGATACATGAAAGAGAAAAGCAAATAGAATTGTTAGAAACAGAAAATGCAGGTCTAAAAAGACTAGTTGTAGAATTATCATCAGAAAATAAGCATTTAGAAAAAGTTGTTAATAAATTGAAAAGTAAAAGAAATGGAGGTACAAATGAATAGAGAAGACCTTAAAAATTACAAATATAATCAAATATGGATAAAAGACCAAATGAATTACATAGAAGCACAAAAAGAAACAATAAATAGATTAAATAGCACTTTATCAGATATGCCCAAAAGTACTAAAGTTACATATGACAACGAAGCAGAAAAGTTGTCAGAATTGATGGATTGTTTTAATGAATTAATGAATAAAGTACTAGAAGAACAAGAAAAACAAAAGAAAATAGTTGAAATAATAAATAAAATGGAATTTCCATATAGAAATATATTATTTAAATATTATATACAAGGGAAAAAGTTAGTAAGAGTTGCAAGCGAAATGCATTATAATTATGAATATACTAAAAAAACAAATAAAATTGCATTAAATAAGTTTGATGAAGAATGCAAAAAAATAATTTTCCCCAAAAGTTACTGAAAACTCCCTTAAATATATGTTTTAATTATAATAGCAATTGTATCTGAAAAATACAAAATCCAAAGTTGTAAATAAAATGAAAAAGGTTAATCCCCTTAATCTTTATTTAATTTAAATATATAAAAGAAGAGTAGACGTTGATTCAATGTTTACTCTTTTTAATACGCTTTCTTAGTTTAACAGGTAAAACAGTAGTCTTGTAAACTACAATAGTAAGTTCGAGTCTTACAGAAAGCTCCAAAAGAGGTGTAACATATGACAAATCAAGAAAGATATGAAAAATATATAAAAGAACATTGCAAGAACTGCAAGAACAGAAAAAGCGATTTATGTGATATTAGAATATCAATTATAAATAATATTGTGCAAACTAAGTGCATGTTTTATGAAAGGAATAGAGAAGAATGTTAGAAATTCTATTAAATATTTTAGGTGTTATAGGAATTATTATTTTAGGAGCAATTGCAATAGTATTAGCGATTTTAGCTATTTATATAATATATCTGTTTATCAAGAAAATACTAGAACAGGAGCAAAAAAAGTAGGTGGAGGTTGATGGCTAATGAGCAAAATTTAATACCTTTTAATAAACGAAGCGAGAACGAAGCGAGAGAAAAAGGAAAAAAAGGTGGTCAAAAGTCAGGAGAAACAAGAAGACAAAAAAAGGCAATGAAAGAAACAATGAAAATGCTTTTAAGCTTAGATATGCCTGATTGTGAAGGAAAAGAAGAATTAAAACAATTAGGATTAGAAGATGAGGACTTAACATTACAAACAGGAATACTAATAAATCAAGTAAAAAAAGCATTAGCTGGAAATCTAGATAGTGCAAAATTTGTAAGAGATACATCTGGAGAATATATAGGAGCCGAAGAAGAAAAAGAAGAACTTGAGCACTATAAAGTATCAATACCTGCTAAAGATATACCTCCTGCCTTCATAGGTGTTTATAGAGATATATTAAATAGAGAGCATTTGGAATATTGGTTAGAAGGTGGAAGAGGAAGCATAAAATCAACTTTCGCAAATGAAGTTTTAATAGATTTACTAGAAAACAACCCTAAAATGTGTGCAATTATCATAAGAAGATACACTAACACTCTTAGAGATAGTGTTTATGCTCAAACTGAGTGGACAATATCGCAATTTTCTGAAACATTTGTAGGATTACAAGACAATTATGAATTTAAAGTAAGCCCAATGGAAGTAACAAAAATCCCTACTGGACAAAAGATATATTTTAGAGGAACTGATGATGCAGGAAAGATAAAATCAATTAAACCACCAAAAGGAATGTATATTGGTATAGTTTTATATGAAGAATTTGACCAAATACAAGGAATGGCAACAGTAAGAAAAATAAATCAATCAATAGTAAGAGGTGGAGAAGATTTTATACAATTATACGTATATAATACACCACCAAGTAAACAACATTTTGTAAATAAAGAAAAAAGAATACCTAAAAAGAATAGATTAGTACATTTGTCAGATTACAGGTCTGCTCCTAAAGAATGGTTAGGGCAGGCTTTTATTGATGAAGCAGAATATATAAAAGAAACTAATCCGAAAATATATGAAAATGAATATTTAGGACTAGAAACAGGAGACGGAACAAATGTATTTGAAAACTTGGAAATAAGAGAAATAACAGACGAAGAAATATCATATTTTGATAGGTTATATAAAGGAATTGATTGGGGCTGGTATCCTGATCCATTTGCATATAATGATATGTATTTTGATATGGCTAGAAGAACACTATATATATTTGATGAATTTCACGCTAATAAAATGAGTAATAAAGCAAGTTGGGAAGCATTGAAAGAAAAAGGTGTTACAGAGGATGATTACATAACAGCAGATTCAGCAGAAAGAAAATCTATAGAAGATTACAAATCTTATGGAGCATATATAAGAGGAGCAATAAAAGGACCAGGGAGTGTTGAGTACAGTATGAAATGGTTATCTACTTTAAATAAAATAGTTATAGATCCAGTTAGATGTCCAAAGACAAGAGAAGAATTTGAAAGCTATGAACTAGAAAAAGACAAAGATGGAAATGTAGTAACAGGTTATCCAGATAAAAATAATCATCATATAGATGCTGTAAGATATGCACTTGAAGAAATTTGGAGAAGAAAGGGACAATAATGAATATATTTAGTTGGATAAGAGGAGCGATAAGAAAAATGTTTAGTAAAAATAATATAGAAGATGCTTTAAATATAGATATAGCAGTATCATCAGAAATGGAAATTAAAATACAAGAATGGGGACAAATGTATAAAAATGAAGCTCCTTGGATAAATGATGATATAAAAAGTTTGGAACTACCATCAGCAATAGCTAATGAATTTGTTAGATTAACTATGGCAGAGTTTAATTCCAACATAACAGGGGGAGCAAGAGCATCATATATAAAGAACATATATGATTTAGCAATAAAAGAATTACCTAATAATCTTGAACACGGAAATGCAAGAGGAGGCTTAATATTAAAACCATATGTAAAAAACAATAATATCTTTGTTGAATTTATACAGCAAGGATATTTTTTTCCTATTGAATATGATGATACAGGCAAAATAACAGGAGCTGTTTTTGTTAGTCAGAAAACAAGAGGAGAAGACATATTTACAAGGCTAGAATATCACACTTTACAAGGAAACAATTATTTTATTATAAATAAAGCTTTTAAAAGCAAAGATGAAGATGACTTAGGAGATGAAATACCTTTAAAGCAAATAGAAGAATGGAGAAACATTCAAGAAAAAACTGAAATAAATAATATAGAAAAACCATTATTTGCATATTATAAGCCACCTATGGCAAACAATATAGATACTAAATCACCTTTAGGGATAGCAGTATATGCAAGAGCAGAAAATTTAATAAAAGATGCAGATATTCAATATGGTAGAACAATGTGGGAATACGAAGCTTCGGAAAAAGCAATATATGCAAGCACAGAAGCACTAAGACAAAGACATAAAAATGGAATAAGTTTATGGGAAATTCCAAAATTAAAAGATAGACTATTTAGAGCGGTAGATGTTTCTAAAGCAAATGGAGAAGACTTATTTCACGATTATAGTCCAGAAGTTCGAGATGAAGCATTTTGGAGAGGGTTGAATAAAGTGCTAGAAAGAATAGAGTTTAACTGTATGTTAGCTTATGGGACTTTATCAGAGCCTACATATTCAGATAAAACTGCGACCGAGATAAAAGCTAGTAAACAAAGAAGTTTTACAGCCGTATCAAGGATGCAAGAGAATTTACAAGATGCTTTAGAAGATTTACTTTATGCAATAGATGTATTAACTACTTTGTATAATTTAGCACCAGTCGGAATGTATCAAGCAAGTTTTGAATGGGGAGATAGCATATTAATGGATACAGAGAAAGAACAAGTATTGCAAATGCAAGAAGTAAGTGCAGGATTAAGAAGTAAATTAAAATACATAATGTTTAGATATGGACTAACAGAAGAACAAGCATTAGAAGAAATGCAACAAATACAAAAAGAAAAAATGAGTAATCAAGAAGCTTTTGGATTTAATGAAAATATAGATTAGGAATAGAAATGATAATTAGCTTTATTTTGTATAAAGCATTAAAAATGAAAGAATATAAAGGATTTATTTATAGATATGATAAAAATAAAAATTTAATAATATCAAGAAATCCAGTTGACTGTGCGTTAAGTATCAGTTCTCCGTCAGGTGTTATTTTTTATGAAGAAATAGAAAGGTTAAATAATGCTAACTGAACAAGATTTTATAAAAATAGAAAAACAAGCAATAGGAATATATCAGAACTTAGAGTTACAAATAATAGAAGAAATAGCAAGAAGAATAGCAAATTATGGGTATGCGAATACAGTAGTAACAAATAGTTTAAGAATAGCTCAAGAAATGGGATTTTTATATCAAGACATTATAAGATTAGTTGCAGAATACAATGATACAACAGTAGAAGAAGTAAATAAAATATTTTATGAGGCAGGAGAAAAAAGCTTAAAATTTGATGACAAGATATATAAAGAAGCAGGATTGAATCCAGTGCCCTTAAATCAAAGTGAAAGCATTAAACAAATAATGAATGCAACTATAGTAAAAACAGCAGGAAATTTACAAAACTTATGTATGACAACAGCAAATACAGCACAAACACAATTTAAAAATGCAATTGATATGGCATACTTAGAAGTTAGTACAGGAGTAAAAAGCTATACACAATCATTTATAGATGCATTAAGAAAGATAGCACAACAAGGAACATTAATAGAATATCCAAGTCGGGGCAAAAAGAAGTATTGAAAGTGCAGTAAGAATGAATATTGTTACATCTGTTAATCAAACTTGTGGGCAATTACAAGAAACAAGAGCAAATGAACTTGGCTGGGATTTAATGGAGATAACAGCACATTCGGGAGCAAGACCTAGTCACGCAGAATGGCAAGGGAAAATAATATCTTTAAGTGGTCAAAAAGGTTATTTATCAAAAGATGATATAGGATATGGAGAAGCAACAGGATTTAAAGGAGTAAATTGTAGACATGATTGGTATCCATATTATAAAGGCTCTACAAGAGCTTATACACAAAAAGAACTCAATAAGTGGAAAAATGAAAAGGTAACATACAATGGAAAGAAAATAAGCATGTATGATGCAACACAGGAACAAAGAAAAATAGAAAGAGCAATAAGACAAGATAAAAAAGAATTAGTTGCACAACAAAAATTATTAACAAGTAAAAATAAAGATATAAATATTGAAGAAGTGAAAACAGAAATAAAAAATATACAAGCAAGACAAAAAGAACATAATGATATTTTAAATAATTTCTTAGACCAAACAGGACTTAGAAAAGATTATAGTAGATTAGTTATTTAAGACAGTCTAACAGCTGTCTTTTTATATGTCCGAGATGACATTAAACTATAAATTTCGACTACTTGTAAGTCGTGAATAAGTACAAGACTACACCGTGAACGAAAAACACGTAAAAGTTCGTAGTAGGGAAAGGAAAAGAATATGAAAAGAAAATTTTTAGAAGATTTAGGACTTGAAGCAGATGTTGTTGAAAAAATAATGGCTGAAGCAGGTAAAGATACAACAGCATTAAAAGCAAAAGTAGATGATTTAACAGAACAAGTAAATGTTAAAGATACTACAATTGCAGAAAAAAACAATAAAATAGCTGAACTTGAAAAAGTGGACGTCGAAGCTATAAAAAAAGAACAATTCGAATTAGGAAAAGCAGAAGGTTCTAAAGAAATCGAAGAATTTAAAAAACAAAATGCTTTAGAAAAAGCATTAGCAAATTACAAAGCTAAAGATACTAGCATAATCAATAAAATGCTAGATATGGAAAAGGTAAAATTTAATGACAATTATGAAATTGTTGAAGGATTAGAAGAACAAATAAACTCTTTAAAAGAAAGTCATGATTATTTGTTTGAAAACGAAAAACCTTTACCAACTTTTTCTGCTTCTACTCCAGGAACAGAAAATAAAATAAGTGGAGATCCTGAAAAAATGGATTATAACACTTATAAACAATGGAGAAAACAAAATAATTAAAGAAAGAAGGAATTAAATTATGGGAAATACAGTATTAACACCACAAATCATAGCGAATGAAGCTTTAATGGTATTAGAATCAAATTTAACTATGGCTAATTTAGTACATAGAGACTATTCAAAAGAATTTGTACATGTAGGAGATACTATAACAGTAAGAAAACCTGCAAAATTTGTAGCAAAAAATTTCATAGGAGAAACAGAAGAACAAGAAATTTCTGAAGGGTCAGTTCCAGTAAAAATGGACAGATACAGAGATGTAACAATTCCTGTAACTTCAAAAGAAATGACACTTGATATAAAAGATTTTAGCGAGCAAGTAGTAAAACCTGCTTTAACATCAATTGCACAAGCTGTAGATACAGATTTATTAACTGTAGGTATTGAAAAAGCAGGCTCAAAGGTAGCGGTATCTAATACACCAACAATAGTAGATATAGCAAATGTAGCAAAAGCACTAGATAATAAGAAAGCCCCTAGAGATAATTTAAGAAATTTAGTATTAGCTGTAGATACTTTATACAAATACAATACTTTAGATAATTTTGCAAAGGTTTGCTATAAAGGAGACTCAGAAGCACTAAAAGAAGCTGAAATTGGAAAAGTATATACAATGAATACTTTCATGTCTCAAAATGCACCTCAAAACAATTCTGCAACAGCAGGTACAGCAACAGCATATAAAGTAACTTGTACAAAAGGAGATACTAAATTTACTGTTTCAAATGGTACTGCAGCAACAGGAACAATCAAAAAAGGAGACAAATTAATTGTTAATGGATATTTATTTGAATGTTCTGAAGATTTAACATTATCAAGTGGAGCAGGAACTTTAAAAGTTACTGAAAAAATACCATTTGCTATAACAGAAGCTACAGATGCAGTAATAATAAACAAAGCTCATTCTCTAGGCTTCCATAGAAATGGTTTAGCCTTAGTAACAAGACAATTGGAATTACCACAAGGTGCTGCAAAATCAGCTGTTGCAAGTGCTAATGGACTAGCTGTAAGAGTTGTATTTGATTATGACTCAAAAACAAAAACAGACAAAATCTCATTCGATATTATATATGGAATAAAAGAATTAGATTCAGATTTATTAGTAGATTTTGCCTAGTAGGAGGAATAAGGTATGCTTAAATACATAACAGAAACAGAATATAAAGAATTGTTAGGTAAAGATAACGTGCCTGATGACTTCGATAATTTAAATATAAAAGCAAGTAACTATATTAGCTACAAAACTTTTGGAAGAATTGATGAAAATAATATTCCAGAGCAAGTTAAGTATACTACTTGCTTAATTATTGATTTAATCAATGAAGAAAATACAAAACTGAATGAAATAGGAAACTTAAAATCGCAAAATATTGAAGGTTGGAGTGAAAGTTATTCTACACCCGAAGAAATCAAAACTGATTATGAAGATAAAAAATATTCTACATTAAAACAATATTTATGGAATGTAATCGGTATTGATGGAAATCCATTACTATATTGTGGGGTGTGCTAAATGAACGATAGATTTTTTAAAGACACTGTAACTATTTATAACCAAAAAGAAGATGAAAGTTTTCAAAGAACAGTTATTGACAAAGTATATGTTAGGAAAACTAGAAAAATTGTTATAAATTCAAATGGAGAAGAAGTAGCAGGAAGTGCAAGTATAGTGATTCCAACAAAAATAGCTTTAATTAACAGCCAATTAGCTTTAAATAGTTATATTGATAATAAATCATTAGATAAATATAACTCAATCCTTAATTTTACACTAAATTCTAAATTAGTAGACCACGCATGGACTTTAATGGAAGGAGACTATATAGTAGATGGCAAATGTGACCTAGAGTTTGATATGACTGAAATAAAAAAAGAACATAAATTATTCCAAATTATAAGTGTAGCAGATAACAGAAAAGGAAATCTACAACACTTCAAAGTTGAGGTGTCTGAATAATGGCAAGTGGTTTCAACATTAATGTAAAAGTAAAATTAAATAGTGTAAATAAAATTTTAAAAGACCACGGCTTAAATGAAGATGGAAGAGTAGTGCGATATGCAAGAGATGAGGCAGATAGATTAATGAATCCATTTATACCTATGGGAGAAACAGGTGATTTAAGAAGGCTAAAATCATATCCTAGTCCATCTAAAATTAAATATACTAGCCCTTATTCTCATTATCAATACACAGGAAAAGAATACATAAGCCCAACATTAGGAGTATCAGGAATACCTTTAAAGAACGATAAATGGTGGTCTCCAAAAGGAGAAAGAAAGAAACCGAGTGGTAAAAAATTAACTTATCATACTCCAGGTACTGGTCCAGAATGGGAAAAATTGATGATGGAGAAAAAAGGAAAAGAACTTACTCGAGATATCCAAAACTATATAAAAAGAGGTTAATAAAATGGCAGAAAAATCAAAAATGGAATTAATAAAAGAGTTTATTGAAACATGCCCATATTTAAATAAAGGCAAAATAGATGTAGATTACTTAAAAGGAGATGTAAATAGTTATTCTATAATTCAATCTCCTACAACACCAATTGTAACACAATATAGAGATGGTGGAAGCATAAGACAAATAGCTTTCGATTTTGTGGTACAAGCACCTATTTCAAGTAGAAATATAGAAAACTTAGCGAATAGTAAATTTGGAGAAGATTTCATGGAATGGATTGAAGAGCAAGATGATAACAGAAACTTACCTGAAATATCAAATATTCAACACATTCAATGCACATCTCCAAGTTACATATTACAAAGAACAAATACACAAGCAACATATATAATTCAAATGAATTGTACGTATTACCAAGCCTAAAAAGGGCTTTATTTTTTTATAAGGAGGAAAAGAAATGTCTCAACGAGAATTAGTATTTTATAACAGAGATAATATAGTAAATTTCATGTCTACAATTATAAATGGAACTACATTTAATAGAATGAAAGGCTTTACAAGTGGAGAAAATTCAAGCAATGCTGAAACAGATGAAACAAAGTATATTGATGAACCAAGCACAAGAAAAAGAGTAACAGGCTATGCAAAAGAAATAGCTTATGAAGCAGACAGAATAGTAGGAGATATGATACATAATTTCTTGTCAGAAGTAGAAATATTAGAGAAAACTAATATAAATGTAGAAATAGTAACAGTAGACTTTAATATCAAAAAAGGTACTGGATATTATGCAACTAAAAGAATTTACTCAGTAATTCCTGATAGTTCAGGAGGAGATGAAAATAAATACACAATTTCAGGAACATTTGGAGCTAATGGAGATATTATAGTTGGTACAGCAACACCACTTGACAATGCAAATTCTATTAAAAATATTTCTGCAGTATCTTTCCAAGCCGATGGAGACAACGCAGTGCAATTAGTTACATTTAATGTTAGTGATGCAGATGGACAAGTACAAGGTGCTGAAATAATAGTAGATACAAACAACACTATTTATACTGATGCAAACGGAATAGCAAATATTAATTTAGCACAAGCTACATATTCTAATGTAGAAATCAGTAAAGAAGGATACACAACACAAAGTGAAGTGTCTGTTGTAGTAGGTACAAGTGCTGTTTACAAAGAAATAACATTAGTAGAGGCTTAGAAATAAGCCTCTTTAAAATTAGGAGGATAATATGAAAATATTAGGAAAAGAAATAGAATTTGATTTTTTTGATGCTGATGAGATGGAAAAATGGGATAAATACACTGAGGAAATGAAAAATACAGTAAACAAACTAGATATAAAAAATATGAAACAATCTGAGTTTATAAGAAAATTCAGCACAGCAATTGAAAAATGTTTTGACAATATTTTTGGAGGAGGAACTTCAAAAGAAATATTTAAAGGAAAACAAAATTTTAAATTATGTGTTAAAGCATACAAAGATTTAGTACAAGCAAGAAAAGAACAAGATAGAGAACTTTCAAATGAAATGAAAGATATACAAAAAGAATTAGATGAAATAGATAAAGATTATTCTGTTAATAGAGCAACAAGGAGAGCTAGAAAATAATGAATTTGTTGTTAGATGATATTGATGAGTTAGTTAAAAATAAAATAAAAACAGAATTTAATACTGATTTTAGAACAGTTATAACATTTGAATTATTAATGCAAAACCCAAAATATTCAATACAAGCAAAAACATATCAAACATTGAAATTATTTTATCCAAATTTAGAACAGATTACAGACCTAGAAAAAGCATTAGATGATATTATTTGGTTTTATGGTTGCGATAATAAAAATAAGACTAGTCAAAATAATGAAAATAAAAAAGAAAAACAAATTTATAGCTATGAATTTGATAATGAATTAATTTATAGTGCGTTTAAAAACCAATATAATCTTGATCTAGAAGAAATAGAATACTTACATTGGTGGAAGTTTAAAGCAATGTTTAATGGGTTGAAATCAGACAATAGGATAGTTGAAATCATGGGGTATAGAGCGATGGATTTATCTAAAATAAAAGATAAAGAAGAAAGAAAAAGATATAGAAAACTACAAAAATTATACGCTTTACCAGATATGAGAACACAAGAACAAAAAGAAAGTGATTTTGCTCGTGCTTTTTTATAAAAAATGTTGCAAAATGTAAAATTTTGGTATATACTCTCTTTATAAAAAATAAAAGGAGGATATATTATGGCAAATCACTCAGATAATGAAAAGAAACCAATTTATAAGAAATGGTGGTTTTGGGTAATTGTTATTATAGTTATAATAGCATTTGCAGGAGCAGGAAATAATAGTACTGTAAATGACAACACAACTCAAACAGCATCAACACAAACAACGCAACAAGAAGAAAAAACAGAATACAATCAAGGAGAAGAAGCAATTTTAGGAAATGGAGCTATTACAGTAACTCAAGTTGAACGTTCACAAGGAGAACAATATAATAAACCAGCATCAGGGAAAGAGTACGTAATAGTTCATGTAAAAATAGAAAATAAAGGAGATAGTAACTTAAGTTATAATCCATTTTATTTTAAAATGCAAAACTCACAAGGACAACAAGAAAATTATACGATTACAGTAGGAATAAACGACGACACACAATTAAATTCTGGAGAATTAATACCAGGAGGAAGTGTAGAAGGAACTATGGTTTTTGAAGAACCAATAGGAGATACAGGTTTAATATTGGTGTATAATGACAATCTATGGAGTTCAAAAGAATTAAAAATAAAACTAAATAGCTAGATTAAGAACACTTGCAGAAATGTAAGTGTTTTTATTTTTAACATCAGATTAATTTCTGGTGTTTTTTATTGTGGAGGAAAAATGGAGAAGGTGAAATGTCCCTTTTGCGGATACGAAATGCCGATAAAATACAATAAAAAAATATCAAAAGCAAAAGGCATTTTTGTTAAATGTAAAGGGCGAAATTGCAAAAAAGAATTTGAAATAAAAATAAATGTTAGGTAGTGCCATTATGAGCCGATAACAAGAAAGGACAAAATATGTCAGACGGCTCAGTAACAATAGAAGTTGAATTAACTAAAGAACAGCTAGAAGCAGGATTAAAATCATTAAATAAAGATTTAGAAACATTAGAAAAGCCAGCATCATCATTATCCAAAAAAATTTCTAATGGATTTAGTTCAATAGGTAAAGTAGCTACAAAAGCTGGAACAGCACTAACTGTAGGTTTGACAACGCCTTTAATAGCTTTAGGAACAGCAGGAGTAAAATATAATGCTCAAATGGAAGATTTTCAAGCTAATTTAACTACACTATTAGGTAGTGCAGATAAAGCAAGTGAAATGCTAAATACATTAAAAGAAATGGCTAACACTACACCTTTTGAGACTACAGATTTACTTGAAGCTACTCAAATGATGTTGGGATTTGGATTACAAGCAGATAAGACTACGGGATATCTTCAAACTTTAGGCGATATTTCAATGGGAAATAGCGAAAAATTAATGAGTTTAACAAGAGCTTTTTCTCAAATTGGTGCATCAGGAAAAGCGACAATGGAAGATATCAACCAAATGATAGATGCTGGATTCAATCCGCTGCAGATTATGTCAGAAAAAACTGGAAAATCTATGGCGACTCTAAGAGACGAAGTATCAGAAGGTAAGGTATCTTTTGAAGATATAGCAGGAGCAATGCAAACTGCAACATCAGAAGGTGGAAGATATTATAACGCAATGGAAAAAGCTTCTCAGACTATGAATGGTAAACTTTCTACAGCTATGGACGCATTAAATACAGCTTTAGGAAATCTAACACAAAGTTTATTACCAATTGTTACACAGGTAGTTGAAAAAATAACAGAATGGGCTAATGCTTTTGCAAACTTAGACCAAGAAACGCAAGCAACAATATTAAAAATAGCAGGGGTATTAGCAGTAGCTGGACCAATATTAGGAACAATTGGAAAAATATCAAGTGGAATAAGCAGTTTAATTACAGTAGGGTCTAAATTAAACGAAACTTTCAATTTAGGAAGTAAAGCGGTAAAATTATTAGGTTCAGCATTTAGTTTTTTAACAAGTCCTGTAGGGATAGTAATAACGGCTATAACAGCAATAGTAGGAGTTATTGTTTATTTGTGGAATACAAACGAAGGATTTAGAAATGCTATTATAAACACATGGAATGCAATATGTAACTTTTTTAGTTCAATACCAACATTTTTTCAAAATATCTGGGAAAGTATAAAAAACTTTTTTATAAATGGTTGGAATAGTATAGTTAGTTTCTTTGCGACAACTGTACCACAATGGATACAAAACGTAATAACTTGGTTTCAACAACTGCCATATAATATAGGTGTTTTTATAGGAGAAATACTTGGACATATAGCAAATCTAGGGTTAAAGCTAGTAGAATTTATAACAAACGACATTCCTAATTTTATAAATAGCATAGTAGATTGGTTTAAGCAACTACCTGGACGAATTGAAGAATGGTTACAAAACACTATAAACAACATTTCTACATGGGGGCAAAATACTTATAATTCTGCAGTACAATGGGTTTCAAATACTATAAATGCAATAATAAATTGGTTTGCAGAATTACCACGGAAGAATATCAACTTGGCTACAAAACACAATAAATAATGTGATAAATTGGGGAATAAATTTAGCTAATAAAGGAAGAGAGTCTGCAATTAATTTAGTAAATAACATCATTAACACGATAACAGAATTGCCAGGAAAAGTTTTAGACATTGGAAAAAATATAGTAGAAGGACTTTGGAATGGTATTACTGGAATGGGTGGCTGGATTAAAAATAAAATATCTAATTTTGCAGGAGGAATTATAGATGGATTCAAAAAGACATTCGGAATACATTCACCTTCAAAAGTTTTTAATCGCGAAATTGGTAAATTTTTAGCTTTAGGACTAGGAGAAGGTTTCAATAGTAATTTAGCTAAAGTATATAGACAAATGAAAACAGCTGTAGATTTCGAAACTCAAAAATTGAGTGCTAGCTTATCTACAACAGCAAATGTAAGTAAAAGTTTAAATGCTAATATAACAGTAGAAGGTAGTGATATTTACATGGATAGCACAAAAGTAGGTAGAGCAGTAACACCAACAATTACTAGGACTTTAAAAGGAGCAGGTGCTTATTAATGATAGCAAAATTTAATAACAAAGAATACAAATTAATAGATAGTATAGATACAAACAAGTCTAGTCGTGAAGTTACATATAGTGATCTAACACTAGA
The DNA here is from genome assembly GCA_946497905.1 of uncultured Clostridium sp. GTDB lineage: Bacteria > Bacillota > Clostridia > TANB77 > CAG-508 > CAG-269. The sequence continues at coordinate 17,369 of CAMMMI010000003.1, read as the reverse complement.
CTTTACTAATTCTACAATAGATGACTTACCATATGCACAACAAGAAGTACAAATTTACAACAAAGAAAACAACTTAATTTTTACAGGCTTTGTATCTAATTATAAATTGCCTGAATTAAAAGATGTTAATACAAGTACAAAAAGATTAAGTTTGTCTTTATTTAGTCCTAGACAAATGGCTACAAAAAGAACAGTAACAATAATGAGAACAGCTAAAATGAGTGACATTATTACTCAAACATTAGCACCTCTTTATCAAGATGGATTTACATTTAAAGAAATAAATATAGAAGACAAAGTCATAACTGTTAATTTAATTAGTAGAACAGTAGAGGAAGTTCTTAATTACTTATCTAATAAGTATTCCTTATATTGGAATATTGACGAATTAAAAGCAATTACAATAAACAGTATCGATTACATGCTAAATAAAGAAGCAAAAAAAATAATAGATATAGATAACTATAAAGAACAAATTTCAGGATTAATAAGCATATCTCCTTCGGTTGAGAATATAGATTATGCAAATATAATAAATGTAAAAAATGCAAGAATATTTTATAGCAAATTTCAAACAGAAGGATTGAATATAACTTTAAGCAATGGAGATAGATTAGACTTTGAAAATCCTATTGATATAAGTTTAGCTACAGCACAAAGAATAGAAGCTAATTTAATAGAACAAGGTGCTTCTGTTGCTGTTACTAATTTATCTGTTTATTATAACAATAATCAGGAAGCTTATATTGTAAGCGGTTTTAATACAAGCGGACAAGTTCAGCCTGGAAGTAATTATAAAGATATAGCAACAGATGATAGCACAGGTTCAAAGTTTGTATTAACAACAGATAGCACTTTTAAGAATTTAGCAACAGGAATCACCTATAAAGGCGAAGGCTCAGTAACAATTAAAGGAATATCTAGTCAAACATATCTTAGATATGCAAATATGAAATTAATAAATTGGCACGAAATAGAGCAAAACGAAGGCAAAATAACACCTTCTGGGCAAATTGAAAAGGTCTTAGACGTAGAACAAGGCTGGTTTACAGTAGAAGAATTAGTAGATTATGTAAGAAGTACATTAAAGAATAATGAAAAATATACTAATCAAATCAACATAAAAACAAAAGAAACAGTTGACGTTGAAATTGGGGACAAACTAACATTTAACCTTCCCGAGTATTATATGCAGGGAGATTTTATTGTTACAGGAATAAAAAGTAGCAAAGAGTGGTGCAACCCATTTCAATATAATATAGAACTAAGAAATACAAATCTACTAGAAAACTTTATAGATTTATTTAGAAGTTCTAGTGATATAGAAGAACAACAAAGCCAGACAGAATTAGAATATGTTATAGAATATGTAGAAGAAGAAACAATAACAGAAACACATGAAGTTAAATTAGATGAAGACTATAACAATACATTAAACTTTATTTTACGAGGTTAAAAATGAAAATCAAAAATGAGGAAGTTTCAATTAAAATTGGAAACAAAACAAAAACATTTACGAATTTAATAATGAATAGCTATCTAGATTTATTTGCAGATAGCTTTTTAAGTTTTAAAGAAAAGAATTTACCATATTGCTTTGTAAATTTTACGAAAAGCAATTTAGGAATAGATGAAAATTCAACAACAATGCAATATGACACAATATTATTAGCAGATTTTGCAAGTAACATAGAAATTTTAACAGGAAGCAATATAGTAAATAAATATTTTTATAAAGACCCTGTTGTTGGTTATCCTTATTTGGAAGATTTTACAGAACAGAAAATAAAAGAAATAGGGTTTGGAAATTGGGATAATGAGAAGCAAGACTATGTTTTATATGCTTATTTAGATATTTCAAAATACAACATAATAATTCAAGACAATCAACCTGTAATCATTAGCAGAGTAGATAAAATCAGTAGTGATATGCATTTTTGGGCAAATTCAAAAAGACTAAAAGCACCTTATCATCTAACGGGGAGAGGATTTCTTGAACTTTTAGGTATGAATTATCAAACAATAATTCCTAAATTGCATAGCATGGGATTTGGAGTTTTGCCTTATAAATTTGTAAATGAATATTTAGCAGAGGATTTAACAATCTCAAAAGGAGAAACTGGAATTATAAATATAACAGAGGACTTTTACAATTACAAAAATAACGATTTATATCCTCGTGAGGACTTATACCCACGTGAGGATTTATACCCTCAAACTCCAACAGCTAACTTATTAATTTATAAATTTAAAATGTATAGAATTGTATATCCAGACCCAAGCTCAGAAGAATACGAACTTGAGGATACAGGAACGTATTACACACAATATAGAGAACTTAAAAACAACGAATATGGAAAATTAAACTTAAGCATTAAATATGAAAGAGGTTAAAAAATGAAAAAAATAGATTTTAAAAATTTACAGGCACCAGCAATCTCAGAACAAACTTTAGAAGCATTACAAGATAATATTGAAGAAGCAATAGAAGGAGAAATTTTATATAAAAATGAAGTTGGAACAAATGGAGATATAACTTTAAGTGAAACAGTTGAAAATTACGATGAAATTGAAATATATTTTGATAACGATAGAAGCTCTGGAAATGGAGAAAGGATTTTTAGTTGTGTAAAAGTCATGAAACCACACGAAAAATATGTCACATTAGAAACTACTAAAATAGGAAGTGTTAACGTGTATAAAGATGGACAAGAATATCAAATTTTAGAGAATAAGCTTAATGTTGTACATTTTTATAATTCAGTATTCAACGGAAACACAGTTCAAACAAGCATAGATTACCAAGGTTTTATCAGAGTTTTCAAAGTCGTTGGATACAAGAACCGTAAAGATACCTAATTAATAAAGGAGGAAAACATGTCAGTACAAAAAATAGATTATGAAGATAAAATCGGTCTACAAAATGACCCTAATGTACCAGATAAAAACAAAGTGCTAGATGAAGATATGAACGAAATAAAAAGTGTAGTAAACAACAACGCAGATGAATTAACAACAGCACAGCAAAATATAGAAGATTTGCAAAGTGGACAAGGCACAGCAAGTGGAGATATAACAAGCTTAAAAAATAGAGTAACTGCACTAGAAACAGATAACACAACAAACAAGCAGGATATAAATACTTTAAAAGCAGACAACGAAACAAATAAGCAAAACATTGCAAACAAAGTTGATAAAGTAGAAGGAAAAGGGTTAAGTACAGAAGATTTCACAGCAGAATTAAAAACAAAATTAGAAGGATTAAACAACTATGATGACACAGAAATAAAAGAAGATATAGCAGAAATTCAAGCAGAACAAGCCACCCAAAACCAAAAAATCGAGCAACTAGACGACAATCAAATACATATAACAACAGAAAAATCTAGCAATATAAACGTGCAAGACGCAAGTGGACAAAATGCGAAAATAAATGTTTTTGGAAATTCAATACAAAATGGCGAACCGACATCAAAAGCACCAGTTAATATTGAAAATGTTACAGGAGATATAGATATAACAGTATGTAACGAAAATTTGGCATTAAATGGATATGCGACACCAATAACAGATAAATCTTTTTGGCACACTACTTCTGCTGGTTTTACCCCTTTGGAAGATGGCTGGGGAAAATACTCATTAAACAATGCAACTTCTTCAACTCTCTATGTGAACTCATTTATTAAATTTAGTAAATTTAAAAACAAAATAAAGGCAAATACACAATATAAATTGTTAGTTGAAATTAGAAATGCAAGTATATCACAAACTACAGAAAGAGGTTTCTTTTGTGTGTCAGGAAGTACTATTTTTGAAGCTTTTTTAACATATTTTCAAATTAGTCAATTTAAAACTGCAAAATTTGAAAAAATTATAACGAGTAGAGCAAATTTTGATGATACAACTATGTTGCTTAGAAGTTTTTTGTCTGTATCAGCAAACAACAATGTGTCTTTAGAAGCAAGAATATCGTTATTAGAAGCAAATTCTACAGAAACAGAAATAAAAATTGATAATCAAGAATATATCTTTACACTTGCAGAGGGTCAAAAAATGTATGAAGGCGATTATTTAGCAGATGACGGAATACACCATGTTAAAAAGCAAATTGAGTTAAATGGTACTGAAAATTGGACTTTTGGAAATAAAAAAACAAAAACGGTAAATCTTTTGCTAAATGATTTTAGAGGATATGCAAGCACTGGAACCGATAGCATAAAAGCTCTTTGTACGCATTTTAAAGGAAAAATAAATGGAGCAGATATTGATGAACCGTGTTTTTGGTTTAATGGTGTTGGAGGCTTTAGAATAAGAATAGAGATAGATAAACTTGCTGATACAAGTACAAACGAAAAATGTATTGAAAGTTTTAAATCTTTCTTATCACAACAAAAAGCAAATGGTACACCAGTTATACTTGAATACGAATTAGCAGAAGAAGAGATTGAACCATACACAGAAGAACAACAAGAAGCATATAATCAACTTCAAAACGCAAAAACATACAAGACAGTAACAAATGTATTTACAGATAATGCAGAAGTGGAAATGGAATATATAGCAGATACAAAGACATATATAGATAACAAAGTAACTAATATGCAAAAACAATTAAACACAATAAATGAATTACTAAGCACAGCTAATACAAGTGCTATGTTATTAGATAACCTACAAACCGATTTAGAAAGTGAGGTGTTATAAGATGGATATAGCAACATTATTAGAAAATTTAATCACTAAAAAATACTACGAAAACAAAGAAGAAATACAAAACAAATTAGACGTATTTTATGCAATGAGTAAAATAAGTGATGAAGAATACACAAATTTAACTTTAAAAGTAGAAGATGTTTATAAAGTTGTAGAAGAAACTAAAGAAAGCGAGGAACAATAATGGAAAATAAAGAAGAAAGCTTTGAAATACAAGTATTAACTCGCTTAGCAGTTATAGAAAGCAAATTAGATGATTATAAAAAGATAGAAGATATATGTTATAGAGCTTATAACAACACAAAAGAAAATACAAAAGATATAAACAATTTAAAAGAAAAAGTAACATCTATTGAAAAAGATGTAGAAGGAATAAAAGACCAACCTAGACAACGAATGTTTAGTTTAGTGGGCACAATAGTTTCTGTTGTTATTACAGCAATAGTAACTTTTGTTTTAGCAAAAATTGGAATAGATTGAAAGGAGTAACTATTTTATGGAAATAACATATGTAATAATAATAGCAATAATTGCTTATATTTTTGGAGCTATAACAAAAATATTTATAGATAGCATACCAAACAAGTATATACCAATACAAAACGTTGTTATTGGTGTAATTAGTGCTATAATCTGTTATTTTACAGGAATAGAATCAGACTTATTACAAGCAATTGTATTATGTATAGTTGCAACAATGGGAGCAGGTGGAGTAGCAGATTTAATTAATATTAAAAACAAGGAGGAGTAATAATGGAAGATAATGAAGTTATAGAAGAAGTAACAGATTTAGCTGAACAAGACAACTTAGGGGAGGCGAATGAATAATGAATATTCAAGAAAATCTTTTAACTGTAAGTTCATATTGCAGAAGTGGAGAAAAACAAAATACAATTCAATATATAGTAGTTCATTGGGTAGGAAATGCAGGAAGCTCTGCTATAGGAAATAGAAACTATTTTAATTCTTTAGCAAATTCTCATAAAACATCTGCAAGTTCTCATTATATCATAGGACTGCAAGGAGAAATAATAAGATGTATTCCAGAAAATGAAGTGGCTTTTCATAGTGGCTCTTACAGCATGAATAGAAAGAGCATAGGAATAGAAGATTGTCACCCAGATTGGGGCGGTAAGTTTAATGATGCTACATATAATAGTTTAGTAGAATTATGTGCTGATATTTGTAGAAGATATAATTTATCTGTGAATAATATAATAAGGCATTACGATGTAACAGGAAAAGAATGTCCACGTTACTATGTAAGAAATGAAAGCGTTTGGATACAATTCAAAAATGATGTAGCAAATAAATTAGGACAACCTGCTACAACAGTAGTAGTTCAAGAAGGAGGGAGTGATGAACCAGTGAGAACATATAAGAATGGTTCAACAAAAGAATATATATATGCAGATACAAGTTTAACAAAACAAATAGGATACTTAAGTCCATATGAGCAATGTGATTGTTTCGGAATATTTAATAATAGACCAATGGTGAGATATAAAGTAGACGGAACATCTAATTACAAGATAGGTTTTGCTAAATGGACTGGTGGAGTAAAATAGCTTAAGATTAGAAGCATTTAGAATAAATGTAGTAGAATAAAACTAGACTAGATTAAATTCTAGTCTAGAAAATTATTCTTTATAAATTTTTTGTAGTAATGCTTCTTCTAAAGTTTTTGAAAAATTTATTTTTAAATCTTCAGCTTTAGTATTTACCCATTTAGGAATATTTACAGTCTTTTTAATTAATTCTTTTCCCCATTTTTCAGCAAAAGAGCTTATGTCTACTGCTATATATGTTTTAAATTTAGAAATATAATCCCAATTTTCTATATCTAATGTTTTTTCTAATTCTTCAAATGTTACATCTTCAATTCTACTTTCGACTGGTATTTTGTTTCCTTCTTCCATTTCATCTAATACAATTCCAGCTATTAAATCCTCCGCCATATACATAGCTTCTTCTAAAGTGCTACCACAAGTAGAAGTATTATTTAAATCTGGAACAAAGACGGAATAGCCATTTTCTTTTTCTTCATAAAACAAAACTGGATAAATAACTTTCATAACTAAATACCTCCCAAAATATTCACAAGCAAGGGTCTATTTCAACCCAGCTTGTTTTAAAATACTGTTAAGAGTACCTTTTGGAATATCTCCTTTATGACGTGGTACTGGTATACTACCGTTTGATGTCATTGTTTCTGTATATGTAATGTGAACCGTTAGTATGATGATGGTACCAGCCATTAGAGATTAACAATTTCTCTAACTCACGAAATGTCATGACATTTTCCTCCTAACAATTACATTATACTACGTACAATACGTAATTGTCAATAGCTTTTTTAAAAAAGTTAAAAAAAATTTAAAAATACTGAAAAATAGCCAAAAATCAAGGTATATAAGTATATTAATTCAAAATAAAAAAGGCTTAAAGTTGATTTTGAAAGGTTGAGTTTCGTTGATATTTCAATCTTTTTATTTTTAACAAAAAATTAAAACAAAATATACATAATAATATAACTTTCTAAAAAAATAAGCTAAAAACAGTCTTGATTTATAAAAAACAATAATATATAATATATGCAGTTAGTAATAATAAACGTAGAAAAACATATAATACAGAGGAGGGATTTATATGAGCAAAATAAATGAAAAGCTAGAAAATTTAACTTCAAGAATCTTAATAAACAACGATATGTATAATATCCCTGTAGACCCAGTAAAAATAGCAAGAACGTATGATATATCTGTATATGAAGGAGAATTAGATAATAAGATATCAGGAGCAATAAGATATTATAAAGAAAAAGATGAGTTTAAAATATTAGTAAATAAAAATGATGCAAAAGTTAAGCAAAGATTTACGATAGCAGAAGAATTGGGATATTATATATTATATGAAGAAAAAATAAAAGAAGAAGAAATTCATATAAATTTGATAGATAAAGAAATTAATGAAGAAGAAAAAGAAGTAGAATATTTTGCAGGAGCTCTACTTATTAATAAAACACTTTTAGAAAGTGTATATAATTCAAACAGTACAATATTAGAATTGGCAGAATTATTTCATGTTTCTGTTTCTTCTATGACGCTAAGGCTTAATACGCTAGGATTGTTATAGTGAGTAAAAATATAAGTATTCCTGCAAAAAATAAAGAAAACGCCAAAGAAAATATAAAAAAAATTTTTGATTCAAAAGATAAAGTATCAAAGTTGAACGAGAATACTAATGAAAATATAAGACCAATAAATGAAATAAATAAAAAATGGGATATGAATGATAAAATAGTAGACCTGTTTACAGATAACATTTATAAAGATCAAAAATTAAGACAAAAATATGCAGTAATATTAATAATAATTTTATCTTTTGAATTATTTGCACTCACAGTTATTTTTATATTAAAAGGATTAGAAATTTTAAATTATTCAGATTCAAGTTTTAATCTATTTATAACTGGTGGTATAGCGGAAATATATGTATTAGTTAGAGTTATTGTTAAATATTTATTTAAAGACAATTTAACAAATGCTTTAAATATTATATTAGAAAATAACAATCCAATAAAAAGATATACTAAAAATAATGATTATAGCAAAAATAAAATAAAAAATAAGAATGATAAAAATAAAGAGAACTAATCATAGTTCCTTTTCTTTTCGACAAATTTCAATAAACATTTTCAATAAAACATGCTATAATATAATTAACAAATATATTTATAAAAGAGTTAACTCAATAACGTGAGGAAAAGAAGTCATTTGTGGCTTCTTTTTTATTTTCGTATAAGAAAATTGCACTTTTCCACCATAGTGGATAAAAAGTATGTTATATAAAAAATTGGATATACTAAAGACAAGGTGGAAATATATGAGAATAGAGATATTATTAAGAAAAATAAGAAAAGAAAAACGGTTATAGTTTAGAACAACTATCAAGATTAACAGGAATTTCAAGTTCACATTTAAACTATATTGAAAAAAACGAAAAAGAGCCGTCTTTGTCTGTAGCTGTAAGAATAGCACAAGCATTAAACATAAAAATAGATGAATTATATAGAATAATACCGTAGCACTAAAAAGTGCTATTTTTTATTTTCATAAAAGAAAATGCATGTTTCATAAAATATCCACCATAGTGAATGAAATTCATAATAAAAAATAAACAGTGGACACTGACATGAAAAATGTCGAATATTGTAGAATACATGTATTCAAAAGAAAAGGAGTAGATGAAATGAAAGATGTAGTATTAGATGAAGTAATGAAAGAGCTAAATTTTATAGAAAGGATTATAATAAAAATATTTGGTAACTTATTTTACTATGCTTATAGAAAAGGTATGATAAACTGTTTTAAATATTATAATAAATAGTACTTTTTTCTATTAACATCTGGTAAAGTAATATCAAGATCAAATTGTTTTCCTCCTGAGATTACACCATCAATGTCTAAAATTGGACACATTGGTTTATGATTATTCATATCCATTTAAATCAATCCTTTCCATCTTACAACATTTCGTTGTTTAATATATAATATGACAAAAAATGATAATGTTGAAAAAAATCAAAAAAAATCAAAAATAGAATAAAAAATGCAATTATGCACAATTATTGCAATTTATATGAATATATGGTATAATAAAATACATAAGGAGGGGATAAAAATGGAAGAAAATAAAGAATTTATAGAAACAGAAAAAATACAAGATAATCTAACAAATAATGTAGAACATATAGAAAAGCCAAAAGACAAAAAAGGAATGGCTATAGCCGCCATGATATTAGGAATTGTAGCTATTGTTTTATGCCTTATATGGTATATTTCTATACCTTGTGGAATATTAGCAATTATATTTGGAGCAATGGCATTAAAATCAACAAATAGAGGGATGGCACTATCAGGGGTGATAACAGGAGGAATAGGAATACTTTTAACAATCATAATAATTGCAGTATTAGTAATGAGTGTAATATCAATTTATAATGATGCCGTAGATAGCACGTATTATGATGATTGGAGTAGTTATTATAATGAATATTATTAATTGAATAGTAAATAAAATTATAAGTAGGATAGCATTTTATAATATGTTATCCTATTTTGATTTTTTATACAATAGGAAACAATATGAAACTTTAAGTTACTTAGGCTCAAAGTGAAAATAAACAATTTTTATTTTCAAAAGAAGTTACCTTTTTCTATTGTATAAAAAATGCCACACAATACAGATGAACACAATTTTACTAACATAAAATTAGCACAGAACAAATTTACGGAAAGTCAAAGAGGAATATAAAAAATGTTCAAATGTTAAAACTTTCAAATTTGTTTTAAAACAGAACAAAATACTAATATAAATTGTATAATATATGAAATTAAAAATAATCAAAGATTTAAGCACCAAAACAAAATGGAGGAAAACAATGCAAAATGAACTAACAGATAAAAAACTATATAAAAAATATTTAAACGGAGACAATAAAGCATTTGACAGTCTAGTATTAAAATACAAAGAACAAATAATATACTTCATTTCAACATATACAAAAAATACACAAATAGCAGAAGACATATCACAAGATGTTTTTGTATATGTACTATTAAATAAAGAACAATACGATTTTAAATATACATTTAAAACATATTTATATATGATAGCAAAATGTAGAGCAATAAATTATATAAAAAAAGAAAAAAGAGTAACTAACATTCTACAATATGAAAACTTATGTATAGAAGACAATAATTTAGAAGAAATAGTTTTTAAAAATGAAGAAAATCAGAATATAAAGAAAATGATAAAAAAGCTAAAACCAGAATATCAAGAAATAATTTATTTAACAATTTTTCAAGGATTTAAATATAAGGAAACCGCTAAGATAATGGATAAAAGCATAGCACAAGTTAAAGGATTATTACATAGAGCAAAAAAGAAACTAAAACAATTATTAGAAAGTGAGGGATACACATATGATATCTGATAAACAATATCTGAATGAAATATATCAAAAATATAAAGAACAAAAAACTAGTAAAATTAAAGAAGAATTTTACAATATAAAATTCAAAAATACCAATCAAAATGTATTAAAGCTAGTAGCAACATTTATAATAACAATTGGAATATCTGCAGGTTTAGTATATGCAACAACACAAGGATACAAAGCAATTTGGAAAGAACCACAAAAATACACATTCAATATGGAAATAACGGAAGAAGACAAAAAAGAATGTATTAGCCAAGAAGAAGCGGTAGAAAAAGGAAATGAAATATTGCAAAAATTTGAATATACTAATTTAGAAATAAAGAAAAGTTTTTTAAGTAAAAGTTTTAAAGACAACGAAAATGAATGGTTATTATACACTAATAGTCCTGTAAGCATAAGTATAGACGGAAATACAGGAGACTTTAAAGAAATTTATTCATCAACAACAGGGAAAGACATCGTAAATAATCGTTCAACAAAAGAAGAGGCAATAGAAGTAGCAAAGGAAATGTGTAATAAATATAAACTAGATAATTCAGAATATGAATTAATAAAAATAAATGGTAATGCAGAAAATGAAAAAGATGTGTATATATGGTATGCAACCTTTTATAAAAAGTATAATGATTTATTAAATCCATATGAAACAATCTCAGTAGCTTGGATTCCAAAAATAAATGAATTGTACTATTTCTGTATAGAAAATAACAAATTTGAAAATAATCCAGAAGAGATATCAAAAGAACAAGCAATACAAATAGCAACTAATAAACACTTACAAATACAAGGTGAAAATAATATAACTAATATTCAGGCAGAAAAAAGAATTGAAAAAATGAATAGTGAAGTATATAAAAAAGAAAGAGGAGAAGAAATTCCAAAAGAAGGAGAGCAATATATATACTATGAAACAGATAATAAAGTAAGATTAGTGTGGGTTGTATGTTTAGAATACAATATACCAAAAAGTGAAAATGAAGAAAAAAATAAATATTATTCATATTATATTGATGTAACAACAGGAGAAATAATAGGCGGATATAGTTATAATTATTATAAAACAGAAAAATCAATAAAAAATATATAAGGTGAAATAAATGAAAAAAGTAATATTAGTAATAGTAGTTTTAATATTAATACTTGTAATAATATCATATCTTTTTATAATAAAAAATAGTAAACAAATAAATAAGGAAAGCCAGCAAACAATGCAAGTATCTACCGAAGCAGAAAAAACAGATACACAAAATTATAAAAATGAGGATACTATTATAGATACAACAGAAAATATAGAAAAAGAAAACAATTCATCAGCTACTGAAAATAATAAACTTAATGATTGGAAAATAATACTGGTAAATAGTGAAAATCCACTACCAGAAAACTATCAAATTGAATTAGCTGACATAGATAAAACAAGAAAATTTGATAAAAGAGCAATAAATGATTTAAATAATATGATATTAACAATGAGAAATTCTGGAATAAATAATATATGGGTACAATCAGCATATAGAACTATAGAATATCAACAACAATTATATGATAATAGTATAAATAAGTATTTAAGACAAGGAAATAATCAAGAACAAGCCCAGATATTAACAGAAAAACAATTAGCCAAAGCAGGACAAAGCGAACATAATTTAGGACTAGCAGTAGACTTCAATTATGTAGATGAAAGTTTCGAAAAAACAAAGGCTTTTACATGGTTGAAACAATATGCACAAGAATATGGATTTATATTAAGATACTCTAAAGAAAAAGAAAATATAACAAAAATATTATATGAACCTTGGCATTGGAGATATGTTGGACAAGAACATGCCAAAAAGATTAATGAGTTAGGTATGTGTTTAGAAGAATATATAGAATATATAAAAAATGAAAACTAAAATTATAAAAAATTAGTAATGAAACCTCAAAATAAAGCATAAAATTAAATAGCTTTAACTTGGAGGTTTTTTTATGTTTTTAATATTTAACAAAGAAAAAATATATGCATATTTAGTATCTGTAATAACGATTGTATTGCTTTTAGGACTAGCAACAACAATGAAAGACAGTGATACTGTAGAAACATCAGCGAATAATACAAAATTATTACCAATTTATAATGTACAGACAAATGAAAATAAAGTAGCATTTACAATGAATTGTGCATGGTAACAATTCCCTTTAGGATAGAAATTAAAAACAAGTTATTTTAGGATTTTGGAATGGATTACTAATTTAGGTTAGTAGTCTTTTTTATTGAGATTAAGGCAAAATGGTATTGCAATAGTAATTTATAAATTATATAATTAGTATAATTTATAAAAGTTAAGAAAAGAGGTAAAAAATATGATTCATAAAATGAAATTAAATGAAAGTCCATTTGAAAGAATAAAAAATGGAACAAAAACAATAGAATTTAGATTATATGATGAAAAAAGGAAAAAAGTAAAAATCGGCGATAAAATAGAATTTTCAAAATTGCCAGATTTACAAGAAAAAATATTGGTAGATGTATTAGATATATACAGAGATAAAACATTTGAAAATTTATTTAAAAAGATTTTTACAGATGAAGATGAAATAGAAAGAAAGACAAAATCAATGTATCAATATTATTCAAAAGAACAAGAAAAAGAATATGGTGTTGTAGGAATAAAAATTGATTTATTAAGTAATAGTTTTAGATACACTTATAATAAATTAGTTAGAGATAAAATTCCTGAAGATATTGATAGTGAACCAGGTAGAAAATGTAAATACAGAATTTTAAATGATGAAGAATATTTAAAAGAATTAAATAAAAAAGTTTTAGAAGAAGCTAATGAGTTTATAGAAGAAAATAGCATAGAAGAACTTGGAGATCTAATAGAAGTTATAAAGGCAATAATGAAATTAAAAGGTTACAATATGGAAGAAGTAAAAAAAGTTATGAAATCTAAAGCAGAAAGAAAAGGGACATTTAATAATAAGATTTTTTTAGAGTATGTTGATGAAGAAAAAAGAAATTTAGAAGAGGAAAAAGAATTAAATAAAGATTTTAGAAAATGATATTAGGAGAGGCTATATATGAAATTAGGAATAATAACAGATATACATAGTAATATTGTGGCACTGAATGAAGTACTAGAAGAATTTGAAAAAATAAAAATTGATAAAATAATATGTTGTGGAGTTGTTAAAAATGAAAGATACTATAATATATCTAATTAGACATGCCCAAACAATTGAGGAGAATGGAATTAGAAATACAAACGAAGAACCTCAAATAATTAACGAAAAAGAAATATTATCTGTATATGGAGAAGAGCAATCTAAAAAATTAAGTGAAAATAAAGAATTAAATAATATTGATATAATATGGTCAAGCAGTTATACAAGAGCAAAAGCTACTGCGAAATATATTGCAAACATAAATAATTTGCCTATTAATTTAGATAGTAACTTAAGTGAAAGAAAACTAGGAAATTTAAAAGAGTTAGGCGAATTCATGAAAGATAAAAAAACAAGAGATCCTTCTCAAGAACAATTATTAGATAGACAATTTAAAACATCTGACGGAGAAAGTGCAGAAGATACAAAACAGAGGATGACTAATTTTTTCAATAGAATTTTAAAAGAATATGAAGGACAGAAAATTGCAGTAGTAAGTCATGGTGGCTCAATAAAATTTTTTCTATTAAATTGGTGTGAAGTAAACGAGGATGTTAAATTAGTATATAACGATGAGGTTTTAGATATAACATCACCTTGCTTATTAAAAATGATTTTTAGAGAAAATAGGTTAATAAATTTAGAACAAATAAAATTATGTTAGGAGAAATATTATATATGGAAAAAGTAAGTTATAAAGATTTTTTAGGTAAGAAAGTCAAAGTTGTTATGGATAGACCAATGGGCTCAAAACATCCTAAATGGAATTTTATATATCCAATTAATTATGGGTATGTTCCGAATACAATTAGTGGAGATGGCGAAGAGTTAGATGCATATATAGTAGGAATATTTGAACCACTAAAAGAATATGAAGGAAAATGTATAGCTGCAATACATAGATTGGATGATGATGACGATAAATTAGTGATTGCTCCTGAAGAAAAGATATATACTAAACAACAAATTGAAGCATTAGTAGAATTTCAAGAAAGATTTTTCGAATATGAGATTATTGAAGAAATAAATAATATAAAAGATAAAGGAGAAGAAAGATAAGATGAAATATAAATATATATTTTTTGATTGGGGATATACATTAATCAGTAAATTTGAAAATGTTGATGATAAAATAAATAAAATATTAGAAAAATATAATTTAAAATGGGATGATATATTTAGAAAATGGAAAAACTATCAAATTTTAAACTCTCTAGGAAAAGTTACAGAAAAAGAAATATATAAAGATTTATCATCAATCTTAAATATAACAGAAGAAGATTTAAAAAAAATTGATATGCTATTATTAGAATCTCATATTTTAGATGGCGAGACGAGAGAGACTATTGTTAAATTATACGAAAAAGGTTATTATCTAGGAATTATAAGTAATAATTCTATTAGGAATGTTGAATATATTTTAAAACGTGAAGATATAAGGAAATATTTTAAAAAAGTAGTTATTTCAGAAGAAGTAAAAGAAAGAAAACCAAATTTAAAAGTATATATAAAAGCATTTGAAGAAATTCCAAAAGAAGAATACCAAAAAATAGCATTTGTAAGTGATGAACTACTAGAAGATTTATTAGGAGTAAAAGTATTAGGTGTAAAAACTATATGGTATCAGCAAGATATAAATAACAAATGGAAGAAAAAAGAAGAAGTTTTAATAGAGCCAGATTATAAAATAAGATCAATGAAAGAATTATTAGATATTATTTAATAAAATACGATTGCTTGTAACAGATATAGAATAATCTATATCTATTTTTTTAAGTAATAAATCATATGTCTTAACATATACATTAAAAAAGAAAGAGGTGGACATGAATGTAGTAAGAAGTTATTCAAACGAAGGAAAAACATTGCAAGAACTAATGGAAATATTACTTCCAATATATTTACAAGAAAAGACTTGCAACAAAGAGAACGAAGAGCTAGAATTCAAAACACAAAATCATAAATAACTTGTTTCTCATAACAGACATAGTAATAATGATGTACTATGAGAAAGGAGAAAATTTAACAATATGGAAACAAGTATAATTGAAAGTAAAACTTACAAAGTACGGAATGTACTTAAGATTATCAAGAGATGATGACTCAAAAACAGAATCCGAAAGTATAAAAAATCAAAAAATTTTCTTGAGCGAATATATTGGAAAACATTCAAACTGGTTTTTAGTAGATATATACATAGATGATGGATATACAGGCACAAATTTTAATAGACCAGATTTTATAAGATTAATAAATGATGTAAATGCAGGAAAAATAGATTTAGTAATAACAAAAGATTTATCACGTTTAGGAAGAGATTATATACAAGTTGGCTATTACACAGAAAACTATTTTCCTGCAAGAAATATTAGGTATATTGCAGTAAATGATGGAGTAGATACATTTTCAAAAACAGGCCATAACGACATAGGACCATTTTTAGCAGTAGTAAATGATATGTATGCAAAAGATATTTCAAAAAAAGTAAGAACTGTAAAAAGAACAAAAGCCCAAAAAGGAGAATTTATTGGAGCATTTGCACCATATGGATATAAAAAACATCCAAATGATATTACCAAACTAATTATAGATGAAGAACCAGCAGAGGTAGTTAAATACATATTTAATGAATATATAAATGGAAAAGGTTTAGCATATATAGCACATAGATTAAATGAAAGAAAAATAGATTGCCCATCTGTATATAAACAAAGAAACTCAAGATATCATTGTAAATCCATTAGCAATTTATGGGGACACAATACAATAAAATCTATATTAACAAATAAAGTATATACAGGAGATTTGATACAACATAGAGGTGAGATGGTAAGTTATAAAGTAAAAAAATATAGGCTACTTCCAAAATCAGAATATTTAATTAAAGAAAATGCTCATGAAGCAATAATTGACAAAAAAACATTTGAATTAGCACAAGATATTATAAAAAGAAAAGCACATAATATTCGCCGCCAAGAAAATACAGAACATTTATTAGCAGGATTGTTATATTGTCCAATATGTCATAATAAATATACATATCAAAAACAATGTGGGTTAAAAGACGATATGGTTGCAATTTGCAGCATGTATAATAGATATGGAAAAGATTATTGCACAAGAAGAGCAATAAGGGAAAGTGTTTTGAATAAGGTTGTAGTAGAAGATTTAAGAAAAAATTTGCAAGAGAAAATAGATAAAGAAAAGCTTATAAATTCAATAGACAAAAGTAGTATAAATATAGAAAAAAAGAAAATAGAAAAAAGAATTATAGATAATAAAAAAAGAATTAATCAAATTAACAAAATACTAAAAACAGCTTACGAAGATAGAGTAAACGGAATAATAAATACGAAAGAATTTGTTACATATTCAGAAAATTATAAAAAAGAGCAAAAAGAGTTAATACAAAAAACAGAAAATTTAAATGTAAAATTACAAGATTATGAAAATACAAAAGAAAAAGAATTAATAAAATACATAAAAGAAATTGTAAGTTTTG
>CAMMMI010000002.1 GCA_946497905.1 uncultured Clostridium sp. | reverse complement strand
GTATTTATTTTACTAGTAATAATTGTTTTATTTCTTAATTATGATTATTCTTTATTTAATAATACTGAATTTCCAGATTTAAATATATTTAGTGAATATCCTGTTATAAAAAAAGATTCTAATAAAAATTATCCCGGAATTGGTCAAGTTAAAGTAAATAATAAAGATGGTTATTTTACTACATTTACTACTGAAGAAAATTATAAAAAAACATATATTGAATATAAACAAAATGGGAATTCTTCTTGGAGTAATAAAGAATATTGGGGTGATACTATGTCTGAAAATGGATGTGGTATAACTGTAATGTCTATTATTTTAAGTGGTTATGGTAAAAATTATACTCCTGAAGATTTAAGAAAAAAATATTATCCTGTTATGGATTACGAAAATTTTTCTGTTGAATTATCTTCAACATTTGGAATTGCGAATTCAGATTTTTATTATGATAGTGTCCATTTATCAAATGATTCAATTATAGATCATTTAAAAACAAATAGACCTATTGTTGTTTGTGTTTGGAATAAGCCTTCTGATAATCGTTGGACTACTGCTTCTCATTATATGGCTTTACTTGCAAGCGATGATAATAATATGGTTTATGTTTCTAATCCTAATGGTTTAAAAAATGATTGTAAGAGTTCTGGTTGGTATTCTATTGATGAGATTTCTCCTTATATTGCTAAAGCTTTATATATTGAAGAATTCATTTGATTCCAGTTTATATAAATAGACTAAGATAGTTGTATACAACTGTCTTAGTCGACTTTCTAATATAAAAAGACATATTAATTATTATAGTATCATGCTATTTGTTTTTTCTTATAAACTTTCCTTTTTACATGTATTAATGCATAACTAATTACAGCTAAAATTAAAGTAATAATTATTTCTTTTTGAGGTACAGATGATAATTCAAGTATTTTATTAAATAACAATGCTGCTACATAAAATCCAACCAGAGTTGTTGTAAATAAAAATGTATGAATTTTTGTGAATGGCATGCAAACCTCTTGAACTGCCAATATACTTACAAATCCTATTAATATATACATCATTGTTGTCAACACTCCACTTTCTATTCCTGTTACATTTCCTATAATGGTTAACACAATTATATTAAACATAATTACAATAGCAAATGGGGCTGCATTCGTGAGAGCTGTTGGTAAAAATGCTCCTGTAATTGGTTTTTTATTCTTTTCAAATGTGATAAAAAATGATGTATATCCTTCAATAACTAAATCTATTAATGTTATTTGTATTGGTATAAATGGAAATGCTGTATTTGTTAGTATGCAGAATAATGACAATAATACAGAATATATTGTTTTTATAAAGAATATTCTAGCAACATTAGTTATATTGTTTACGACTCTTCTACCTTCCATTAATATATCTTTTAATACACTAAAATCTGAGTTTAATAATACTATTTGAGATACTTGTTTTGCTGCATCACTTGCATCTGGAAGTGTAATACTGCAATCTGATTCACGAAGTGCTATAACATCATTTACTCCATCACCTGTCATGGCTACTTTATGATTTTTAGCTTGAAGTGCTTTTACAATTATACTTTTTTGATGTGGTAATACTCTTGCAAAAATACTATATCTATCTACCAGATTTACTATTTCAGCATCTGTACTTATAGTTGATAAATCTATATATGAATTATAATCCTCAAGTCCTGCTCTTTTAGCAATTGTAGAAACTGTTAATGGATTATCTCCAGAAATAATTTTAACATCTACACCCTGCTCCTTAAAATATCCTAGCATTTCTTTTGCATTTCTTCTTAGAGGATCTTCTAATATTACAGATGCAATAACATTTAATTCTGGTAATTCGTCTTCTTTTATTATTTCTTTTGAATATGCTATTGATAATACTCTTTTTCCACCTTTTTGCAATTCTACTATTCTTTCTGGCATTTGTTTATTACTTTTTTCGAATAATCTTTCTGGTGCACCTACCACGATAGAACCTTCATCTTTAAATGATATTGAACTCCATTTTCTTTCTGAAGCAAATGGAACACTATCTATCTTTTGATAATTAATATCACCTTTAAAATGATTTTTCATTGCCTTAAATGTCGCATTAGTATCATCCATTCCATTCACAAAAGCTATCATCATATCATTAAAAGGTTTTGGCATGATATTGTCTTCATAAATCTTAACTTCTGAAACTTTCATTTTTCCTTGTGTTATAGTTCCTGTTTTATCTAAACATATTGTGTCAATATGAGCTAGAGATTCTATACTGTATAACTCTTGTACTAATACTTCTTTTTTAGCAAGTTTAATAACTCCTGATTCTAAAGCAATTGTTATTAATAACACTAGTCCTTTTGGTAACATTCCAAGTAGTGCTGCTGCTGTAGCTATAACAGATTCATTAAGCACTGTTTCTCTGATAAAATAAGCTTGTATAAACAAGATTATTCCAACTGGTATTATTACAAAACTTGTAAATTTAGTAACTCTCTTCATTGAATTGATTAATTCTGAATTATTATCTTTATGTTTTTTAGTTGCACTTACTATTTGATTTGCAAAATTATCTTCTCCAACCTTTTCTACAATTGCATAACATTTACCACTGACTACATAACTTCCTGAAAGTAATTTATCTTCAACTTTTTTCTCTACTAAATCCGATTCTCCTGTAAGTAAAGATTCATTTACTTCTATTTCTCCTTCTATTACATATGAATCAGATGGTATTTGGTCTCCTTGTTTTAATATAATTGTATCTCCTAGTACAACTTTTTCAACTTCTATTTCTTCCTCTTTTCCATTTCTTATTACTGTTGTTTTTGAGGCTGTTAATATTGATAGTTTTTTTACTAGATTTTTTCCATGTATTTCTTGAATTATTCCAATTAATACATTTATTGTTATTATTAAAAAGAAAAATGTATTTGTATATGCTTTTACAAGCAATAATGCTACCGCTATTATTAAGTTGTATAAATTGAATAATGTAAAGACATTGTCTTTTATTATTTGCCAATTTGATTTAAGGTTATTATTATTACTTATATTTACTTTTCCTTGCTCTGTTAGTTTTTTTACTTCTTCTGTAGATAGTCCTTGGTATTTTTCTTCTTTCATTTTTCCTCCTATATTTCCAAATTTTTTGTTACTTCTAAGTTATATCATAAAAGTTGAAAAAAGAATAGTATTTTTATAAAAATATAGTAAACTTTTTTTAATTAGTTACGATTGCTATATGGGACATAGTATATCAATAAATATAGTATTTTGAATGTGATTGGAGTAATTTTAGAAATTCTTTATTAATTTTTTGGGGAATGTTCACGTCGAGCGAAGCGAGGACTAAGTGAAAGGGGCCCAAACAATTAATTTAGAATTTATTAAATTATGTATTGAGCTGAAAAATACTATATTTATTGATATATTATTCCTGATAGAGCTTTTAATCGTAACTGTATTTTTATTTTGATTTTTGAGATACTATTTATTTAGATATGTCTTTATTTCTTGATATATTTCTTCGTGTATATCTTCTATAGTTCTTATTTCTTTATTTTTCACACATTGTATTTCTTTCCAATTATATTTTTTTGATAACTTACATGCCTCATTATATGCGTCTATCATATGTTCTGGATTTCTCTCGTGTATATCTTTTTTCTCTTCTTGAGTTATTTTATTTTTTCTATTTTCCATTAATTTTAGAGCATATTCTGTTGGCATATTTAGAAAAAATACTTGTGTTGGAACTGGTAATCCATATAAATTAAATTCAAAGTCCCATAACCAATTTAAAAATTTTTCTCTTTCTGTATCATCTTTTATTTTTCCTGCTTGATGAACCATATTTGATGTTGTATATCTATCTGCTAATATAATTCCACCTGATTTATAGTATTTTTCATATTCTTTTTTAAATGTTATATATCTATCTGCCGCATAAAATGTAGATGCTATGTATGGACTAATCTCTTTTGGATCTTCTGCCAATTCTCCATTTAAATATATTTTTACTAATGATGAGCTTTCACTCTCATAATTTGGAAAACTTACACTTTTATAGTCTATTCCTTCTTTTTCTAATCTTTCTTTCAATTTTTCTAATTGTGTTTGTTTTCCGCTTCCATCTGTTCCATCAATTACAAATAATTTTCCCATTTTCATTCATTCCTTTTTTCTTATATTTAACTTTTAATATTTAGTTATATCTCTATTATAATGTTATTTTTTTTAAATACAACTTAAAAAATACTTTATTTTTTATCTTATTTTTCGTTATTATCTTTACTTTTTTCTTTTTCTTTTAACATATTATTTATCGAATTTAATATATCTTCTGGACTTTCGTCGAAGTCATCTTTCATTACATGTAACATTTTTATTCCTCCTTTTTGACATTATACTACTTTATTTTTTTATTGTAAACTTTAATTTACTTTTGTGTCGTTTTATAGTACAATATTTTAAAAAAGATTAAGTAAAAATATTAGCTTTTTTAGAAGGGAACGATACTAGTATGAAAAAATTTGAAAATTTATCTGCAAATATAAATAATCCTAAATGGGAAAATATAATACAAAGGAATTCTCCTTTATACAGTAGAGAAAATGATTTTCGTACTGATTTTGAACGTGATTACACTAGAATTATTCATTCTGCCGCTTTTAGGAGATTAAAACACAAAACTCAAGTTTTCTTTTCTCCTGAAAATGACCATATATGTACAAGAATTGAACATGTTATGCATGTTGAGTCTATCAGCTATACTATTGCAAATTATTTAGGCTTAAATACTCAACTTACTAAAGCTATTTCAGTTTCACATGATTTGGGACATAGTCCTTTTGGGCATAGTGGAGAAAAAATATTATCTAAAATTTCTGAACAGGATTTGGGATATCCTTTTTGGCATGAAAAAAATGGACTAGATTTTGTAGATTCCATTGAATTATTAGAGGATAATCAAAAATATCTTCAAAATCTAAATATTACTTATGGTGTTAGAGATGGCATTATTTCTCATTGTGGTGAGATTGACGAAAATGGCTTAAAACCTAGAAAAGAATATATTGATTTGTCAAAGTATTCTTACCCTAACGAGTATGCTCCTTATACTTGGGAAGCTTGTGTAGTTAAAATATCTGATAAGATCTCTTATGTTGGTAGAGATATTGAGGACGCTATTACTTTGGGGATTATTGATGATCATTTAGATGATTTATATAAACTAATAAATAATGCTGATGTAAAAAATGAAATTAATAATACTATTATTATTAATTATCTAATCTCAGATTTATGTAAAAATTCTTCTCCTGAAAAAGGTTTATGCTTTTCTGATGAAGCCTTTTTGTTACTTAATAAGGTTAAACAGTTTAATTATGATAATATTTACAACTCTAATAGGCTTTTACCTTCTATTAAGTATTTTGAACTTATCATTTCTGAGATATATAACGTATTAAAAAATACTTATGATGGAAATAATACTTTAAATAATTTAAATCTTTTATATAAATCTTTTCCTAAATTATCTAAGAGTTTTATTTCTTTTATTAATAATTACTACGATTTTGGTAACAGAAAAAATCTTAGACTAAAGAATAAAGTGATTTTTGATATTAATAATCCACATGATTATTATAAATGCATTTTGTACTATATCTCTGGTATGACAGATAATTTTGCAATTGAGATTTATAACGAAATTATAAGTTTCTAATTTATAAATTTGGGGACGTGTCCAAAATTGGAATTTTTGAAAATTAGCTTATACATGCAAATATCCTTGTTTTGTAATAAACTTGATAACTTATATAACTAAGAATTAATTGATTTAATAAAAAATCTGAATTTATATATTATTATTTGAAAGGAATGAGATTGATTATGGATAAAGTAGCCATTATTTCTGATGTACATGGTAATATCACTGCATTAAATGCAGTATTAGATGATATAAAAAAACGTAATATAGATAAAATATTTTGTTTAGGTGATAGTATTGTTAAATGTACTCATCCAGATTTAGTAATTGACAAGTTAAGAGAAGTATGTGATATTATACTTATTGGTAATACTGATTACTCTATTTGTCGTCCTGAGGCAAAAAATAAAAATTTTTGGTCAAGAGTTAAAATTGGTGAAGAAAGAGCTAATTTTATATTTAATTTACCAGTTTTCCATGAATTTTATATGAGTGGTCATTTTATTAGGCTTTTTCATGCTTCACCTTTTAGTTTAGAGCATATTTTTAATCCTACTTTTTCAAATAAAGGAACTATATATTCTGGTGTTGAATTAGCAAATGCCAGCCAGTTATTTGAAAATACTGAATTTTTAGGAAAAAGTGAATATGATAAAGTTACTGATGTTATAGGATATGGTCATATACATACACCTTGTTTAATAAGATATAAAAACAAGACTGTATTTAATCCTGGTAGTGTTGGTTCTCCAGTAGAAATGTTGAATTCTAGTTTAGATGATGATAGTAACAAATTTTCAACTATGGCATCTTATATAATAATAGAAGGAAATTATCAATCTAAAGATTTTGCTGGAATCTCTTTTAATATTGTAAGAGTTCCATATAATATAGAAAAGGAAATTGAAGATTTAATTGCTTCTG
Organism: uncultured Clostridium sp.; assembly: GCA_946497905.1. Lineage (GTDB taxonomy): Bacteria > Bacillota > Clostridia > TANB77 > CAG-508 > CAG-269. The sequence goes on along the minus strand of CAMMMI010000002.1, from coordinate 36,577 downwards.
ACATGCCTAATAAAGATATTTCTATTAGAACATTAAAATATGCTCTTCCTACTACTTATGAGATGAGATAGAATTTATTTTGACTTTAAATTTATTTTATCTATTGAAAGGATTGTGATTAGTAATGGATTCAAAGAATTTGTGTAATGCCACAAATATCTTAAAAAAATATCACCAAGAACATCTATTATATTTATATGATATGTTATCTGAAAATGAAAAAGAATTTTTGTTAAATCAAATTTTGAATACAGATTTTGAACATATAATTTCATTATATAAAAATTCAATGAAAGGAGATTCTTTTTCATTCGATACTATTACGCCATTAGAACATTTAGAAAAAGTCGATTTTTCTACTAGTGAATTAAATCATTATATTTCTATTGGTGAACATGAATTACAAAATGAGCATTATGCAGTAGTTACAATGGCTGGTGGTCAAGGCACAAGGCTTGGATATAAAGGGCCAAAAGGTACGTATTTGTTAGATTTAAAACCACAAAAAAAATCATTATTTCAAATAATGTGTGAAGATATAAAACAAGCGAATTTGAAATATAATATTACAATCCCTTGGTATATAATGACAAGCGAAGAAAATGATATTGCTACTAAATTATTTTTTGAAAAAAATAATTATTTTGACTATCCTGTAAACAAAATTAAATTCTTCAAGCAAAAACAATTGCCAATTATAGATATTAATGGAAAATTAATACTAAAAGAACCTTATATTATAAAAGAAGCTTCAAATGGTAATGGTGATGTTTTTAATTCTATGTTGGAAAATGGAATTATAGAAAATTTAGAAAAAAATAATATTAAGTGGATTTTCTTTGGTGGTATTGACAATGTATTATTAAAAAATGTAGATCCATTATTATTAGGATTAACTATTACTACGAACAATGAAATTGCTTCCAAATCAGTATTTAAAGAAAAGCCTTTAGAAAAAATAGCTGTATATTGTAGAGATATGGGAAAACCATCAATTTTGTATTATGAGAACATTAACTTAGAAATCTCTGAATTAAAAAATTCAGATGGTAAATATTTATATAGAGAAGCTAATATATTAGCACATTTGATGAGCTTAAATGCGGTAAAAAAAGTTTCAAAAGTACAACTTCCATACCATAGAGCTTTTAAAAAGAACACTTTTGTCAACGCTGAAGGCGTAAAACAAGTACCTGAACAACCTAATACTTTTAAATTTGAAAAATTTATTTTTGATGCTTTTAGTAAATTTGATGACATGCTTCTTTTAAGGGTAAATCCTGATGAAGAATTTGCTCCTATTAAAGATTTTACTAGCATTTACAATCCAGACACAGCAAAACAAAAATATGAAAATTACTATTTTGGGGACGCGTCCAAAATTGGAATTTTATAATTTTAATTTATGCCAAAGGACAGGCTATTTAGATAACTTTTTACATGATTTAATATATTAGACTGCACTAATTATTCTGTCTACTTTGGCATATTTTCTTTATAGTTTTTCTACAATTATATTTTTAGGATCTTTTTCTTTTATTTTATCTGAACGATATGAATTAATTTTGTAATTATTATTTTTGTCAAATTTTATTATTATCGCTTTTGTATAATTATCTTTACTTTCTTCCCCATATTCTTTAATAATGATACTTGCTTTATATTTATTTAGTGTATCAAAAGTATTCATAAATCCCATGCCTGTTCCACCATTATCTGCATGTGTTGTACTTGGTTTTATTCCTAGATTTAATAAGGTTTCTATTTTAAATTCAATACCTGTATCATATACATATAAACTGTAAATACCATCTATTATTCCTAACCTTACTAATATACTTTTATTGATGTTATCTGAATAATTTATTGCTATTATAGCATTTTTTATTAAGGTTGCTATTAATATTTCTAAATCTTCTTTTGATACGATATTTTTTGCCATATGCTTTATATTTCCATTTATTTTTAACTCAAAATCTATATTATTTTTTATGCATTCTGATTGCATGTATCTTAACATATCATCAATTATTTCTATATTTGTTTTTGTTAATTCTATTGCTATTTTTTCTTCTTCTATTACTTTTGATATTTTGTTTATTCTATCTCTTATGTCTATTTCTTCTGCTATTTCACTTTTTTGTGATAAGGTGTTTAGTTTGTATGTTAGTGAGTCTTGTCTGTAATTTATTGAGTGTATTTTTTTATTTAGTTCTAGATTTTCTTTTTCTAGTTTTTCTATCTTTTTGTCTTTTTCTTGTAGTTCCTTGTTTTTATTTTTTAATTCTTTTTCCTTTTCTTCTGTATTTCGTCTTAATAACTCTTGCTTGTAATATAGTTGTAATAATTTTTGGATTGTGATAACCATTAGTATTGAAAATATAACTATATAAACAAATATTGGTTTCATTGATTCAATGTTAGCATTCGTAAAAATTACAAACGCTAATAAAAATGTCATTTCTACATTTAAAATTAATATTTCAAAATATTCGTTATTTTTATTTTTCTTTAAAAAAGTTATCCCTTTGCTAAATCTTTTTATTTTATATAGAGCTAACATTATAATTATATCAATTAGCGTTATAGTCGAAATAATTATGCTCTTATTGTTACCATCCATTGCTTTAAATATTATGAAACAAACTATGGTTGATATAGTATATATTACATAATTAATACTTAAGGACAATGTTGTAATTAAAATTGAATATCCTATTTTATTACCTGTAATATTCGAAAATAATAAAGATAATAAAAAATTTAATGATATTATACTGATTGCAGGGTTAATTATATTTTGAATATAAATACAAAAATTATTTATAAGAAATATCAATATAATTAATTTTAATAAATTCTTTTTTATAATGTCTTTTAAATTTAAAATCTTCAAATTTGTTATTATTGTTAATACACAAATTATTAATATTCTTATAAAGTCAATTATATAATCTTGTATTATTAAACCTTCATCACTCAATATAAAATCACTCCTAAACTATGTTCACGCTAATTCATATAAATAATTATATAGTATAAAAATAAGATAATCAATATTAATATTTATTGATTATCTTATTTTTATCCATCTATTTTATTAAGTAAGCCATTCTTTAAGCCATTTCATTAATTCCTCATACCAATTTCCCATATTTCCACCACCTTTATCTCTTTTTTAGTACAAGCAAAAAATACCATCTATTCCTTATGGATAAACGGTATTTATTGATAGAGAAAAATGGCGAAAAATGAAAAAAAATAGTAGGTCAAATTTTCTTAATTAGAAAATTCCTACTATTTTACTTTCTATTCATTTATATTTTAGAGCTCCAAAGCTACAACATACTTTTTATTTTCCTTGCGTAATAATATATCAATTCCATAACTGTTGGCATACCTCTATCAGCATTTATCACTCCTTTATAATGTTCTAATAAATCTTCTAAAGCTGTATATTTCCAAGCATGTATTATCGCATTTTGTATTCCATTTGTAATTGTAGTTTCTGGTTTATTATATATTTTAGTTAAATATTTCGTTGGATTTACATCTTTTCCATCATTTTGTATTAAATATAATATTGCATCATGGGCATATCTCCTACCTTTTAATTTAGAACTAATGCCAATTAACTCTAATTCATTATTTATATAATCAGAAATTTTGCTTTCCTCATCTTTTAATTCTTCTTCTAAAGTTTCAACTGTTTTCTTAGGTGTCATTTCTCTTAAACTTATAAAATTATTTAATACTTGTTCACATGAATATTTAGGATGTTTTTTATATAATATTAAATCAACCCCACTTGCATGAAGTATATCATATGTTCTTTTTGAGTATATATGAGTTGTTACAATCACTACTGGATGATAATTAAGATTTAACTTTTTTAGATTATCCATAAACCCTAATGAATTTGTATTTCCACTTGAACTATTATTTAATTCTATATCTAATACTATTCCTTCTGGATGGAGCGTATTAACATAATTTAATCCTTTAATATCAGAATCTGTTACCTTAACTAATTCTATATCTTCTCTATTTTTGATTGTTTTAATAAAATTGTTGCATTCATTTATATCATCTTCTATTATCAATATTTTCATTGGTTTCATTTTTATTCCCCCTTTTTTCATAATATACCATATTTCCCTATTTTTCTCTATAATTTTACAATTTTTTTACTATTTTTTTGTGTTTTTTATATTGTAAAATATATTTAGTATTCAATGGAGGTGTAAATATGATTGTTGATAATAATAAATTGGATTTAGAAAAAATCGAACGAATCGAGAGAGGGAAACGAATTAAATACATTAGAGAAAAAGAATTAAAAATGAATAAAACTCAATTAGCTAAGGAGATTGGAGTATCTGGACAATTTTTGGGTTTGGTTGAAGCTGGTAATGGTAATTTAGTATATAAAAGTATTAAAAAACTTATGGATTTAAGTGGCCATTCCTCTGATTACATTTTATTTGGTCTTGATGATAGTGTTATTTCTGAAACTAAAAAATATCTAAAAAAATTTACTAGTAAAGAACTTATTTCCTATATTGATGTTATTAAAACTTTAACTCTATCATTGAGAAATAGATAATATGTTACGATTAGCAAGTATATCCCTACTTGTTAATCGTAACAGATTTTGTATTTTTTATATTATTTTAAATATATTGTATTGACTTGTTTTTTCTATTCTGGTAAAATATTCCATATATGATATTATTAGTATTAAAAGGTGGAATAATATATGTTTGCAAATTATTGGATTTATTTAATCTCACTACCAAAAGAAGAACAAGTTAATCAATTAATTCTATTATTGATATCTGTTTCTGTCTTATTTATTATATGTGGCATTATTTTATTTTTAAAATTAAAGTTTAAAGATAAAATTAAAAATAAGTTTTTTCAAAAATTTTTAGAAAAATTTTAGTTTATGTGTGTTTAATTAATATTATTGGATTCTAATTTTTTTAAGTTAGTTTTTTATTTGCGTTTGTTATATCACTGTGAGTAATATTTCTGTTAAAATTGAATTTTATAATTGATATAAAGAATCATAGAAGGTGTCCTAAAATAGGAACCTCTTTGGTACAATAAAAGATATCTTCTTTTGCTATTTCTATTTATAAATTTACGTACCTGTACTTCTATATTTATTTAATGCTAGATTCCATAGTTTTACTGCAATTATCCATAAAATAATTGCTACAATGGGAGATAAATATATCATATAAGTATTAAGTCCTAAATATGCCATTGTCGGATAATATGAAACAAAGGCAAATGGTAAAACTAATGTTATTAATATTCTTATAAATTTATTGTATATAGTTATTGGGTATTCTGTAAATGTATACATTCTATAAAATGACCATATTACTTCATTAGACCTATATGTCCAAAATGATGAAATGCTAAATATTGTATTGATAGCACCTATTATCAAAGCACCAACTATACTAAAAAAAATTATTTTAATAATTAACATCGTTGTTATTGGTATTGAAAGTTGAATCAACATAGAAATCGTAATTGCTAATCCTATAACAAAATCCGCTATCGACACAAACTCTCTAGATGCTCCTATAATAGATATTAATGGGTGAACAGGTCTTAATAAAATTTTATCAAAATCTCCATTTCTTATGTATTTGGGTCCAATATCATATAAAGCATCAAAGCAATATCCTGCAATTCCTATTGGTATTCTTGTTACTCCAAATAATAGTAATATTTGCTTAAAATTCCAACCAGCAATATTGTCTGTATTTTGAAATACAACAAATATAAAAATTAAGCTTACTAATTGAACAATAAGTTGAGAAAAAATTCCGACAATACAATCTATTCTATATATTAGTATTTCTTTTAAAGATACTTTTAATAGTGAAAAATATAAGCTTATATTATGTAATACTTTTTTCATTTTATCCTCCATTTATTGTTAAGTTTTTAACTGCATGATTAAAAAATAATTTAGCTACAATATATAATAGAAATCCCCATATAATCTGTTTTACAATTACAAATATTATTTCATTATAAGAAACTTGTCCTAGCCATATATTTATTGGTGTGTAAATCAATTCTTTAAATGGTAAAATTTTTGATAAATCTTGGAACCACATAGGAAATAAAGTTATCGGAGCAATAATTCCTGAAAATATTTTAATTATCGCCTTTCTTAATATCTGCATTCCCCAAATTGAATTTGTATAAAAGCCTATTGTTCCTACAATCATTTGTATAAAAAAAGTTATTGGTACACCTAATAATATTACTATTATGCATAGAAAAAAATCTAATAAATTAGTTGGCAATACTAATTTCCAAAATATTGCACATAATATGAATGTAGCAATTCCTACTATTGTTGCAAAACCTAATTCTCCTAAATTCATTCCAAAATAGTATTGAAAATACAAAATAGGATTTAATAATTCTTTATTAATATGACCATTTCTTATAGAGTGTGCCATTATTTCATTTATTCCCCAAGTAGCTATAGAACTAAATGCTGTAGCCAAAATATAATAAGTAATCATTTGAGATATATTAAATCCTCCAGCATTTCCTGTTTGATTATATATTGCTTGCCATACAAAAATATATACTATAATTTCTACTATTCTATTTAGTGTAAATAAACAAAAGTTTGATTTGTATATATTGTATTGATTGAATTGCATTTTAGCAAGTTGTATCATTGTTTTTAACATTTGTGTGCCCCTTTATATATTTCTTTTAATATATCTTCTAACTCTGCTTCTTTCATATGTATATCTTCTATATTACAAAATTGAGATATTTCATCCATAATTTTTACTATTGTTGTTTCATCATGGCTAAATTTTATTTTCAATTTGTTATCAGTTTGTTCTATTATTTCTGCATTATTTAATTTAATACTTTCTTTTTTATCTTTTACTATAAGTTCGCTAATTACATATTTTCCATAAGTATCTTTAAATTTTTGCTTTTCTCCATCATAAATTATTTGACCTTTATCTAAAAGTATTATTCTATCACAAACATCTTCAATATCTTTTAAATCATGAGTTGTTAATATTACTGTTGTTTTCTTTTCTTTGTTTATATCTTTTATAAATTTTCTTATATTTTCTTTAACAAAAACATCTAATCCTATTGTTGGCTCATCTAAATATACTATTTTAGGATTATGCAAGAAAGTAGCGGCAATTTCACATCTCATTTTTTGTCCTAAACTTAAATTTTTAACTTGCTTTTCTAACAAATCTTCTAAATCCAATATTTCAGTAAACTTTTTCAAATTCTTTCTATATTCATTTTCTGGTATCTTATACATCTTTTTTATTAATCTAAAAGATTCAATGACTGGTAAATCCCACCATAATTGTGTTTTTTGTCCAAAAACTGCACCTATATTTTTATTATTTTCTATTCTTTTCTCATTAGGTATTATTCCATTTATCACTATTTTTCCAGATGTAGGAGTTAAAAGACCTGTAAGCATTTTTATTGTAGTTGATTTTCCTGCTCCATTTTCTCCAATATAGCCTACTAATTCTCCTTCTTCAATATTAAAATTTACACTTTTTACAGCAGTAAATTCTTTATATTTTGGTCTTACTAAGTTTTTAAAATATCCTAACAATCCATCTTCTTTTTCTATGGTTTTATATGTTTTTACTAAATCTTCTACTTCTATAATTGACATTTTTATCTCCCTTTTATGTTAGCTACTATTATTTTATCTTTTTAATATAAAAGCTGATAGTTATTAAATATCAGCTAATTTTTTGTATATAATTTTATGCCACTTTTATTCCTGTATCTACAACCTCTTTTACAAAAGGATTTGAAACTTTTTCATAATCTTCTTTTGTTATTGGGTGTGGCTCTATTCTAGCATCTATATCCCAAGTCATTCCCATTAAAACTGCCATACAATCATAAATATCTTCAAAATCATCAGAAATAACAGCAATATCTATATCACTATCTTTGTTTTCTGTTCCTTTTGCATAAGAGCCAAATAATATAATTGCTGTAACATTATATTGCTTTTTTATTTCTTCTATAAACTTATTTATACTATCTATAATATCTTTATTTATTGTTCTTTCAACCATTTTCGTACCTCCTCAACATTTTTTACTTGTTCACCAGTATAATCATCTGTGCATTTTTCATCAAAAGTCCTTTTATAATCATCATATCTAGCACTTATATTAAATGTATTTATAGTTTGTATCTTTTCTCTTATTTCTTTTGGTACTTCTAAATTTGCTTTTTGAGAAAGTAAAATTAAATTATGAATTTTAGGTGCTATTGGGTCATCTGGATTATTCTTTGCATATAATCCTTTTAGAAGTTTTTCAATTACTAAATGTCCCATAAACAAACACCAAGTATTCTTTTTTCCAGCTTTCATATAAAGCATTGTATCATAATCTTCATCTGCACTTTTAAACCAATATTCCATTAAATCTACACTATTCATATATTTTCTTCCTTTCAATCTATTCTTATTATAGCATTAAAGTTAAATTTTTACTACATTTTATTGACTATTTTTTTAAACTATTAATTTTCTTGTAACCACTCATAAACATCATCTTCAGTAAGTTCCCCATGTTTTAATTTAGTAATTTTTTCTTTAGCCTGTTTTTTCCAAGTCTCAAATTCTGCTTTTAGCTTCTTATCTTCTTTATTCTTATTAACTATACCAAATTTTTGTTGATATGTTTTTCTATATTCAGAATAAGCTGACTTTTCTTGTAATCTCTTGTTGTAAGAAAGTATTGCTCCTTGTTCTCTACACGTTTTTCCATTTTCTTTTGGATAATCACAATATATTTCATCTAGTCTTGAATTTGGTATAAAATACATACCACAGTTCTGACATTTTTTAATTGGGTAATTATCTGTTTTTGATAGTTCTTCTAATATCGCATAACAAATACTTGATATGTCATTGCTTTTATGTGTATTTACCATAGATATAAGTTTTCCTTCTTCTTGTAATTTTTTTAGTAAGTCTTTTTCTTCTATATTTCCTAATTCATCATATTTATTAGAATAGTTATCTGGTATGACTTCATCATTTTTTATGTAAGAATATAATTTTCCTTTTCTCTTTATAAGATATACTGCATATCTTTGTGAGTGTGTAAATTGTTTTAATTCTTCATCTTCATTTATATTGTATATGTAATTTACTGCATCTGTTATTTGTTCTTGTATTGTAATAAGTTGCTCTTTTAAATTATCATATATTTTTTTGGTTTCTTTTAAATATGTTTCATCATCTTCGTATTTTCCTCTTAGTTCAAATTTATAATCTTCATCTACATCTTTTAATATTTCAAATCCATAAGCATAAAAGAAATCTTTATATGCAGTTTCGTAAGTTGATAAGTCAGCATTTAGAAATCTTAATAGTAATAGTCCAAGTCGTTCAACATATGGAAAATATAAAGTGCCTGGTTGTTTTAGTCCCATATCTGTACCTTCATCTTTTTTCGACTTTATATATTTTGCTCCTCCACTTTTAGTACGACCATTTTTATGATTATCTTTTTCTTTATCGTTAAAATCATATGAGAAATCAGCTTTATAAAAATACATAGGTGTAGAATAATATTCTTTCTTTTCATCTTTGTTAAACCAAATATAAAAATCATCAAAATGTCTTATGTCTGGTAAATCAATACTCATTTCAATACTTTCCTCCATTTTCATAAAATTCTATTAAGTATTTTTGAAAACAATTTTAACTTTTTTAATAATTGTTATTGGCATCTTAATTATATTATACTATAATTAGTTTAATAATACAATATTTTTTGAGATAATTATTGTTTTAAATTGTAGACAAAAAATTCACTTGCAACTATTTTTTAACGAAACGGAAGTGATTACAATAGACAAAATAACTGAAATACCAAGACTTTTTAAAGAAAGAAAATATCACAGCTTATATACTAAATAGCTTAATTGAAAAAATTGAAATTGATCAAAATAAACAAGTAACTATTTATTAGAAATTCGCGGATTTAAATACTTTGTCATAAAAAGATGTATACTCCTTAAACACTTGCCTTAAAAAATATTTTTTTGAGAAAATTTTTTTAAAGTATTGACAAACGCTTTCTGATTATATATACTCTCACTAATAAATTTTTTATTCAACTATTTTTAATCTTATATAATTTATATTTAATAGTTTTTATTCTATTTTTATCAATGTTTTATTATATAAGTAGAAAGGATTATATGTTATCTATTGTTAAAAGTATTGCTTTGCATGGATTGCAAGGTTATTTAGTGAATATTCAAGTTGATGTTTCTTCTGGTATGCCATCTTTTGAAATTGTTGGTTTGCCTGATACTAGCATAAAAGAATCAAAAGAAAGGGTTAAAACTGCTATTAGGAATTCTACTTTTGAATTTTTAAGCAGGAAAATCGTTGTTAATTTAGCTCCTGCCAATACACGAAAAGAAGGTTCTATTTTTGATTTGCCAATTGCTGTTGGAATTTTAATTGCTAGTAATATTGTTTCTAATGTTTCTTTAGATAATACTATTTTTATGGGTGAACTTTCTTTAGATGGATCTATCGAGACTATAAAAGGTGCTTTACCTATTTGTATAGAAGCCAAGAATTTGGGCATTAAAAAAATTGTTTTACCTAAGGGTAATGCTAAAGAGGTTTCAATAATTACTGATATTGAAATTATTCCTGTTTCTAGTTTAAATGAAGTAATCAATTATCTAAATGGTCATATTTCTATTCCTAAAGAAAAAAATATTGACTTCTTTTCAAATGTTAATTCTTCCTATAATTTTGATTTTTCTGAAGTAAAAGGTCAAGAAAATGTTAAAAGAGCATTAGAAATCTCAGCTGCTGGCGGTCATAACTGTCTCTTAATTGGTAGTCCTGGATCTGGTAAAACTATGTTAGCTAGACGTCTTCCTAGTATTTTACCTGATTTAACATTTGAAGAGGCATTAGAAATAACTAAAATTCACAGTATTTCTGGTCTTCTTTCTGAAGATATCCCTTTTATATTTAAAAGACCTTTTAGAAGTCCTCATCATACTATTACTGAAACATCATTAGTTGGCGGAGGTAGAATTCCTAAACCTCGGTGAAATTAGTTTAGCTCATTATGGCGTTCTATTTTTAGATGAATTACCAGAATTTAAAAAATCTACTTTAGAAGTTTTACGTGGTCCTTTGGAGGATAAATTTGTAACTATTAGTAGAATTAATTCATCTATTACATATCCTTCTAATTTTATATTCATTGCTAGTATGAATCCCTGCCCTTGTGGATATTATGGTTCTACTGATAAGCAGTGTACATGTAGTGAAGAACAAATTCAAAAATATATACATAAGATAAGTGGTCCACTTTTAGATAGAATTGATATTCATATTGAAGTAGCAAGTGTTAAGTATCAGAAGTTAGAAAATGATACTAATTCTGAACCTTCAATTGATATAAGAAAAAGAGTAAATATCGCTAGAAATATTCAACTAAATAGATATGATGGTTATAATATTTTTTCTAATTCTGAATTGACTCCAAATTTAATTTCTAAATATTGCAAACTTTCTAAGAGTAGTAAAAAGATTTTAGAAACTGCTTTTAATAGACTTGGATTAAGTGCTAGAGCTTACAGTCGAATTTTGAAAGTGGCAAGAACTATTGCAGATCTTGATAATTCTACTAATATAGAAACTCCCCATTTGGCAGAAGCAATTCAATACAGAAACTTAGATAGAAAATATTGGTCTAAGTGATTTTGTATTGGTTTTGATTATATTATTATAAATGAAAGGACTGATTTTATAAAAAAAATAAATTTAAATGATAAACTATATCCTTCTCAATTAAGAAGTATCCCTAAACCTCCTAAAAATTTATATTTGGAGGGTAATATAGATTTATTGAGTAACAATATAATATCAATTATAGGTTCACGCAAGTGTACTGAAAATGGAAAGGCTTTATCTTATAAATTTTCTTATGAACTTTCACAATATGGAATTACTATTGCAAGTGGTTTGGCTGTAGGAATTGATACTTTTGCACACTTGGGTTCATTTAATCAAAAAGGAAAAACTATTGCTGTTCTTGGATGTGGTTTTAATCATATTTTTCCAAAAGAAAATATGAATTTATATAAAAAAATTTTAGACAATGCTGGTCTTATTGTAAGTGAATATCCTCCAGATACTAAACATCAACCTAAATATTTCTTAGAAAGAAATCGTATTGTTAGTGGTCTTTCATTAGGAATATTGGTTGTAGAAGCTCAATATAGAAGTGGAACTAGTGTTACTGCAAGTTTGGCTAATCTACAAGGTCGAAAGATTTTTTCTGTGCCTCATGAAATTTGGAACACTAATGGTTTTGGAACTAATAAATTAATTAAGAATGGAGCTATTGCTGTTACTGATACTGATGATATTTTATTAGAATTTGAAAATTTGAAATGTTTAATTAATAAATCTGTAAATATTGATAAAGTCAAGTTAAACACTTTTTGTATTGAATCAAAAAATCTTAACAGTTTGTTTAATAATTTAGATGTTAACTTTTCTAAAGATTTAAGTAATACTTTGTCTGAATCTCAGTGTGTTTTAAAAAAGAAAATTTGTGATAATCCTAATTTTCAATCTGTTTATGATTTGGTATCTACTATACCTATTTCTATAAATGAAATTTGTAAAAAAACTTCTAAATCTATTTCTGATGTTTCTAATATTTTGTTTTCTCTTGAATTGGAGGGCTATATAAAGAAAGTTGCAGGTGGTTATATATGTATTTTAAACAATTGACTGGTAAATATGGTGAGGATTATGCTTGTGAGTATTTAGAAAAAAATAATTATATTATTCTTGAAAGAAATTTTTCTTGTTATCAGGGTGAAATTGATATTGTGGCTAGAGATACTTCTAGAAACGAACTTGTTTTTATTGAGGTTAAAACGCGTACAAGCTTTAAATATGGATATCCTATTGATGGTGTGAATTCTTATAAAAAACATCATCTATTTAAAGCTTGTAGCTATTATTTGTATAAAAATCATATTAATAATCTTTTTGTTCGTATTGATGTTATTGAGATTTTTATTAAAAGTGGGCATACTTATCTTAATCATGTGAAACAGGTTTTTTAACATCTTACTATATTTTATAATTTTTTTATTATTTTTTCCTTAAACATTTTCCAATTATTCATATATTCATCATTTTGAAGATTTTCTCCATCTATTGAATTTATTACGCCATATTCTATATCATTATTAATTGCTTCAAAATGTTTTTTAGCACATATTATTTTAGTTTGTTCTTTTTCTGATAAATCTTCCCATTTTTTATCCCATTTTGTTTCTATAATTAAATATTTTCTTCTTTTTTCTTCTTTTCCTTTACAAACTACTACCCAATCTGGAGAATAATTTTCTATAGGATTTTCAATAACAATACTTCCTTTTTTTAATTTAGAATACATCAACACATCATCATCTTTTTCTAATTCCTGTGCAAAGGTATATTCCCCTTCACTGTCTGTTACATAGTATTTGCATAAAGCTTTTCTTTTACTTACTTTAGTCTCAAATATTGTTTCTCCTATTTTTTTCGATGATACTTCATTGATTAAAAACATATTACTTACATTTAAGTTATTGCTTTCATTTATTAGAGTATATGTTATATTCTCTATATTCTTATAACATTCTTTTATTTTTTGCTCTCTTATTACTTTAATTAAAATATCTACATTATCCTGTCTTTGCAATAAACTAGGGTTTCTTAATTGTGTTATTATTTTAATAATACTTTGTCTTGTAAAATTAGTTTTATTTACAATATAATTAATAATATCTACAAAAGATTTTGTTATTGGTAATTTTTCTTCTATTTTATGTATTTGATTTTTAGAAGGATCTTCTTGTATAGTTACACCCTTTTGTCTATTTTCTCCCTGCAAAATCCCATTTTTTTCAATTACTTCTTGATCAAAATTCCTTATATTTTGTGATGCAGAACATATTATATTATTAATTAAATCTTGTTCATCATATTTTATTTGATATATTGTTTTTTTATTTAATTTTTCTTCTAACTCTAATATCATTTCTTGAAAATCATTATCTGATATATATGTCTGCCAATTATTTTGAATTATTTCATCATCATTAATTAGATATTTTTCTATTATATTACTTTCTTTCTCTGTCATTACTTTTTTAAGTGCTTCTAAAATTCTATCTCTGTTGTCATTCAATTCTCTATCTTCAAAATAATAGTCTTCTACTTTTTTTATTTTCGTTTTGTCAATAATGTTGTTTTTGACTTTTATAAATCCCCCATTAATCAATTCTCTATGTAATTTTATAAAGAAATCATTATTTAAATTTCTTCCTATTTTATTTTCTATAAGTAATTGAATTTGTTTTGTATCTTCGATTGTAATTGATTCTTTGTTATATTTGTTTTCTTCATTAAATTCTTTTTGCAATGATTTTGCAAATTCTTCATAATTTTCATTTGCTATTACTGTTAGTTGATTTATATTTTCATCTCTTTTTATATCACTATTTTCTCCACTACCACGAGCAAGTCTTAAACCTCTTCCAATTTCTTGTTTTTTTCTAATTTCTGATTTTGTTTGTCTTAAAAAACATAATTGAAATACATTAGGATTATCCCACCCTTCTGATAATGCCGAATGTGCAAATATAAATGATATTGGTTCATCTAGCTGAATTAATTTTTCTTTTCCATCAAGAATTTTCTTTATTCCTCTTTGAATATCTTCCATAGTTTTTTCACTTTTAGATATATATGCCTTTTCATCCATTAATATTTTTTTATTTTTATCTATTGCAAAATATCCTTCATGAACTTTTGCTGGGTTTGCTAAGCTTGGCATTTTATTTACTAATTCTATATATCTAATGTCAGTATTAATTATTTCGTTATATGTTTCTTCAAACATTTTAGCATAAATTCCTTTTGTATTTTCATTATTATAATCTCTATATTTGTTTACTTCGTCAATAAAAAATAAGCTTAATACTTTCACATTTTCTTTTAACAATTCTATTTGTTTATCTAGATGTTTTTTTATTGTAATTTTCATTTGAATTCTTGCCATTTCATCTTCATAAAGATTATAATTACTTTCACCTTCTTTGAATGAATATTGCTCATTTACTACTTCTTTATAAAAGTTTGTATTTATTCCATTAAACTTATGTGGTGCATTAAGAATTTTAAATTCTTTATATTGTTCTAGCCCTGTTTTTTCATATAAATCACATGGTCTATCTATTCTTAATTGTCTGATTTTTATTCCACCATTTTCGTTTTTTAATATTTCTATAGTTGCAGATAAATCCTTGTTAAATTTTATATATTTAAAATAAGGATAGTTTCTATCAACTTCACTATATATTGTTGATACTCTTATCTGCTTTACTAAATGTTTTTTAAATGCATCAAAAGAATCTAATTTATATATTAAATTATAATAATTTGTATGTGTAGCAGAATACATAAATGTTGCCATTGGTTTTAATTCTTCTATAGATTTTAATGCTTTACTTTTTTTATTACCTGCTCCTATTATTTTTTGTGGTTCATCTATTATTACTATTGGATTTGTTTTTCTTATTTCTTCCCAATATATTTTGCCATCTTCTTTTCTATTTTTTATTTTATTTGTAGATTTGTCAAATGCTTGATAATTCATTATAGCTATTTTTAATCCACCTAGCTGTGTGAATAAATTTAATTTATTTATTGTTTTAGAATCATATACAAAGTAACAATTAGCAATATCTAAACCATTATATAAACTCATAAAATGTTCTCTTAATTGCATAATTGTTTTTTCTACTCCCATTCTAATTGGTATAGATGGTACTACTAAAATAAATTTTGAAAATCCATATTTAGTATATAATTCTAAAATAGTTCTAAGATATACATATGTCTTTCCTGTTCCTGTTTCCATTTCTATAGTAAATTTATTATCTGGTAATAGCTCATCATCCCAGTATCCTACATTATTAACTGGATTTTTTTGAATTTTCATTAAGTTTTCTGCTATCTTACTTCTTGGAATGTTTAATTCATTTCTATAATATCTAATTGTATTAGTGTCACTAATTTTATTTTGTCCTTCAAATAAATCTAATACAGCGTTTATAGCATCTTTTTGATACTTTAAATTCGGGTCAAATTTCCATTTTTCCACAGTTTTTACTCCTATTCTTTAAATAAATTCTACTTTATATGTTTTTTCATCTTTATATTCTTTTTTCAAATTCAATCTTGTCATTAAATTTTGTTTTAATTCTAAACTATCTTCTCCCTTAAAGCTACTATCACGAAAATATAATTTTGCAAAATTTGTATTTGATAATTTGTCTATAATTTCATTTGTTACTATATCTTCTAAGCATATTATGATTACTCCTCCTACACTGTATATCCTTTCTCCTATGTCAGTTAATTTTTCAATTTTGGCTGATAGTGGCATACCATAATATCTTAATAATATTTCATAAACTATATCTATATCTTTAGCTCCATCCACAAAATCTTTCATTAGGTTTTCTCTTTGTTTTTCGTCAATAAATCCATTCCTTAATATATAGTCATCTATGTTTTTCTTATATTCTTCTTTTTCCCAATTTATATTTGTTTCATCTAGTTTAAAAACTTTAAATCCATAGTCTATTTCTGCATTTGTTTCCTTTTTTACTTTATCCCCTGCTCTGCGAATTCTTTCTTTTCCAATTTCACAGATATTTTTGTAACCTGCTTTATATGCTTCTGAATTTTCATCACATAATTCTGGTATTTGCACCATTATGAATTTTCTATTCCCATTATCTTCAGCATTTAACTGAAAAACTGCATCCGCCGTTGTTGCAGAACCTGAGAAAAAATCCATAACAATTGCATCTTTATCTATTTTAGCAATTTTCATAAGATATTTTATTAGAGTTGTTGGTTTTGAGTAGTCAAAAGGTATATCTAAATTTCTTAATTCATGAGACCCAATTTGGTTTATATGCTCTTCTATGAAACTATTTGGTTTAGCTGTAGAATTATTGATTACATCATTTAAATATGTTTTAGTATATACATTCCATTTAGCAGGTACAAAATTCTCATTTATCAAATTAGATGATTGCACTTCTTTTATTACTATTTTATCTTTTTCTTCTTCAAATTTCTTTCTTGTCCATCGCCATATTCCATCTCCTAAATTCGGTCTTTCTGGTGGAAATGTTGTTCCTGGAGGTATTATTTTGCTACCATCTGGACAATCTATCCAAAATCTTTGTTCTGGATTTCTATTTTGTAATGTTGACATATATAATCTAACTAGTTGGTAACGTTCACCTTTACGTTCACCTTCTGTTTCTATTAAATTATATGCTTTTTCGTTTGTTCCTCCCAAAAATGGGTTAGCACATTCTCTAAACTTTGTATAAGTAAGTATATAATCGAAATTGGGGGCCCAAAAATCTCCTTTGTTATTACTTTTTTTAGTTATTCTTCCAGCGCAACCAATAAAGTTCTCTTCTCCAAATATTTCATTACATATTTTTTTCAAATTTTCTTGCTCATTATCATCAATTGATATAAAAATAACACCATCTTCTGCTAGTAGTTCTTGTGCGATTTTCAATCTAGAATACATCATTGAAAGCCAAGTTGAATGGTATTTATTTGAATCTTTTGTATTTTTGTACATATTATCTTTTAGTACATTTATTACTCTTTCTCCATCATTTGTAATTCCAATATCCTCTTTAATCTCTTTATCTGATTTTTTAAAACTATCAGGATATACAAATGTATCATTTCCTGTATTGTATGGAGGATCTATATAAATCATTTTTATTTTATTAGCATAATTATTTCTTAATAATTTTAAAACTTTTAAATTATCTCCTTCTATATATAAGTTTTCTGTAGTATCATTATCTTTACTTTCTTCTGGATAATATTTTATAGTTACTCCACTAATTGTGCTAATAGCATTTTGTTTAGCCTCTTGTTTTCCTACCCAGTTGAATTCATATTTTTCTTGTCCTACTTCTTCAAAAATTCCTAACTGATTCTTTAATTCTTCAAAATCTACTTGTCCATCTTTAAATACACTTGGAAATAATAATTTTAATTTTTCTAAATTGCTTTCTTTTATTCCTTCTATTTCCTTACTAATAAATTTTTGTCCCATTATATTTCCTCCTAAAATATAAATATAATATTATTTATTTTATTTTTTAATTTTATTTTTTCTGCCATATTAGTCTCACTTTCATATTGTTTTATATATTCTTCAAATGAATTTAATTTTTCCATATTATATTGCATTTTTTCTAGATTATAAAATATTTTTGAATCTAATAATTTTATATAGTTATCCTTTAATTCTTTTTTCAAATTATAAATTTTTGTTTTTATAAGTAATTCATAATAATAGTCAAATTTATTATTTCTATTATAAATTTTACTTATTATATTTATATATTCATTCCTGGTTTTTGTATTTATAACATCACTAAATTCTTTAGTTGTAACTATATTTTCTACTACAATCTCACCTTTATTTATTTTACTAAGTCTTTTTATGCATAATGAATATATACTATTTAACTTTTCATCAGATATTTTTAAAATAGTAGGTGCTTTAAACAATTTATGTAATGTTTCTATATAAGGTTGTATCTTTTTTATATTTTTAACCATAAATTCTATATACATTATATTTCTATAAATGAATTCTTTGTTTTCTAAATTTGGTATTGAAGTATCATTCATTTGAGCTAGCAATTTTATACTGACTATTTCCTCTTTAAATTTTTTTCTGTCTTTTAATTCTAAATATTGTGGCAATACTTTTAATACAAAATTTGTACATTCTTGTTTATTTTTTTCTAAATTATATTTTATATCTAAAAACATATTCCTCTCCTAATCTAATATTAACATTGATATAAGCTCAAAATCTTCTGATGTTGTTTCTTCATTTTTACTTAGTAAACCATCAAAACTAAATAAACTATGCATATTATCTTCTTCCAAGTCTCCATTGATAAAATTAATAGCTTTGGTTAAGAGCTCAGAATATTTTTTCATATCTGTTGCTTCCTTTGTATCAATGTTAAATTTGTTGACTAATTCATGATTTATTTCTTGTTTTCCATAACATATTTTTCTGTATTCATTAAGAACGTCTCTTACTTTTTTTATATCAAAATAAATGTCTCCTTTATTTGTTACATATACTAAATAATAAGGATCTATTGAACTTTCTTCTTTTGGTTTTACTTCTAATTGTTCATTTCTTTTGAAACAAAAGATTACCCCTTTTTTGTCTCCATTAGATGTTATAGAGTAAATTCCTTTTGGTATTTTTTTTATGTCTTCATTTGTTTTTAGGTATTCTTTGATATCATATTTATAATCATTTAGATTTAAGTCGGTTAATGATATTGAATTTTTGGCTTCTTCTAAATCCACAACTTCTTTTTGTATCGCTTCTAATTGTTTTTTTCTAAAATTAAAGTCATTCATATCTGGTGATAATTGATCATCATCTCCTGCTCCTGTCATATTTGTAATTACCATTTTTCCCTTAACTCTTCTTTCCAGGTTTAAATATTCATTTAGTTCCATATCTGGAAAAAAATTAATCATTTTTATAAACTTATTTTTGCTTCCTATTCTATCTATACGTCCAAATCTCTGGATTAACCTAACAGGATTCCAATGTATGTCAAAATTAATAACAGTATCACAATCTTGAAGATTTTGACCTTCTGAAATACAATCTGTTGCAAAAATAATATCAATTTGCTCATCTTCATTTATTTGTATCTCTTTAGATATTGGTGAAAAATGTGCTAATATATTATTAAATTCATTTTTTACTTTTTTATTAGTTGTTTTTGGTTCTTCACTTCCTGTAATAATAGCTGAATCTACTTTATATTTTTCTTTTAACTCTATACTTAATTCTTTATATAGGTATTTTACTGTATCAGCAAAAGCACTAAAAATCAATATTTTTTTATTTTTATTGTTATATGGTGTATTATTTACTTTGTTTATTATTATTTCTTTTAACTTTTTAATCTTTTCGTCTCTTTTTTCTTTTAATAATACATCTATTTCTTCTAATATTGGATTAATCAATTCTAGATCTTTATTTAAATCATAAATATATGTTGATTTATCTAAATGTGATATATTTATGTTTTTTACATTTTCTTCTTCATCTAATTCGTTTTCTTCTTCCTCAATATCTATATCTTCAATATATTCTTTGATTTTATTAATTTTATTTTTTTCTTTTACTGATTCCTGTAATAATTTTTTTCTATTTTCAATTTGTTCTTTTAGTCTTTGCAATGTTAAATTTAGTGCTACTAAAGAACTTTCCATCCTTTTTAAAATATTAAATTTATATAACTTTTTTATGCTTTCTTCTCTATCTTCTTGATAAAATGTTGAACTTCCTTCTTTTACATCAAGACTAAACTTTTGTCTATATTCTTGTTTATATTCTGGTAATATATATTTCATTGGAGAATATATTGATAAATTTAACATATCTAATAAGTCATTTATTTCTTTAAATGTTACCATTTCATTTTTAATATCTATTTTATTCCTTATTGTTAATGGTTCTTTTTTTTCTGGGAATGTTCCAACATCTTTTGTTCCATAATATGTAGTTATATGTTTTCTACTTCTAGCTATTGTTATCATTTCTAATAGTTTAAAAAAGTTAGCTGGTAACCTATCTAGCAGTTTTTCTTTATTTTTATTGTCTTCTCTTGACCATTCATTTATAACCGTTTGAGATTTTCGAAGTAGTTGTTCTACACTTGCAATACCTTCATCTATAAATGCATGATCATTATCAACTGTTATGATACTTAATTGGTTTTTTAAATCATTTAATGTATTATTTACTGGTGTTGCTGATAATAATAATACTTTTGTTCTATACCCTTTTTTTATTATTTCATTTATTAATTTAGAATATCTTGTTTCATGAGCTTTTCTAGCATCTCTGTTTCTAAAATTATGACTTTCATCTATTACTAATAATTCATAATTACCTAGATTCATCCTCTCTAAGTCTTTGCCTTCAATTGTTTTACCTTTTTTTCTTGATAAATCACTATGATATAAAATATCATAATGTAGCCTATCCTCTGCAATTGGGTTATCAATATAATCGTTTTTATATGTAGCCCAATTTTCATATAATTTTTTAGGTGTCAATACTAAAACTTTTGAATTTTTCATTTCGTAATATTTAATTATTGCTAATGCTTCAAAAGTTTTTCCTAACCCTACACTATCTGCTATAATACATCCATTGAATTTTTCTATTTTATTAATGGCTGAAACAACTGCATCTTTTTGGAATTTATATAATTTATTCCATACTATAGTTTCTTTAAACTTAATTTTATCATTCTCAAATTTTTCTAAGTCTTCATCATTTATTGTATTTTCAAATATTGAAAATAGAGTAAAATAATATAAAAACTCTGGGCTATAATCTTTATAAACAAATTTTAATTTCTCTAATAATTGTTCTTTAAATTCTTCCGTATATTGAGGTGTATTCCATAACATGTCAAATTTTTCTTTTATTTGATTAACTTGTTCAATATTTGAAAATTCTGTGTTAAAGTTAAAAGATTGTTCTTTCTTTTTTACTACTTCTAAAGATGAATCCCCAAGTACTGCATAATTATTACCTACTGTTAGCAAATTACTTTTTATTGTATTTGAGTTTTTTACCCTTTTTACATTAACATTATCTTTTATAAAATTGTACATTTTTTTTGCTGAGCTTAAATGTGTTAACTTGTTTTTTTGTATTATATCAAATGAGTTGAAGAGTATATTGTTTGTATCTTTTTCTATTTCAAATTCTCTTGCTATTTCTTTATTACCATTGTATATTGGACTTCTAACAACAAAATTTATGTCAGATACTTTTTTTATATTGTCTTTTAATAGTTCAAAAACTGATAATGTTAATTTATCATTTACTATATTTACTTGTTTTTTTGAAAGTACTTTTAGATTTTTGTTTATATTTTTTATCAAATTATCATTGTCGTATATTATATTTTTATCCAATTTTTTACTCCTGTTTTTTTCATTTTGTTCTATTTTATCACATTTTCTTGTTTTTAACAACTAAATTAATTGATTTGAACAATTAAAATATCTATTTTTTTATATTTTTATATAAAAATGTTTCATGTTCTATTTTTATTTTTTAAATTAATTTTTATTTACAAACTTTTCTATTTATTTTATAATTTATTATATAAATTTACTTGTGTATAAAATAAAAGGAGCTATATTATATATGATTGGTAACGCAGTAGATTATGATAAAAAATTTAAAGATGATTTTCCTATATATCCAGCTAAATTAGACTTCGAATTAAAGAGATACTTGGAGTTGATACCTGGTAAAGAAGTTTTAGATTTGGGAATTGGTCAAGGTAGGAATTCTATTCCTTTATCAAATTTGGGCTTTAATGTTACTGGTGTTGATTATTCTTCTAAATGTTTAGAAATTTGTAAAAATAATTGTCCTAGTTTAAATTTGATTAGAAGCGATATTAGAACTTTTGAGATTGAAAAAAATAGATATGATCTAATACTTTCTTCTTATGTTTTGCATTTTCTTCATAAAGAGGATAGCTATAAAATTATGAATTCTATAAAAGAAAATATAAATTTAAATGGATTGATTTATTTGCAAGTTTTTTCTATTGAAGATCCTAAGTTTAAAAAGAATAAAAGTTTACTTGATTTTGAACTTTTAGATAATAATGTGTTTCATAATATAATTAATGATACTTATATTAGCTTCTTTACTAAAGAAGAAATTTTGGATATTTTTAAAGGTTTTGAGACTATCTATATCTCTGAGGAGTATTCTTTAGAATTAATTAGGCCTAATCCACATTATTCTGGCGTTATAAAATATATTGGAAGAAAGTAAAATTTTTAATTTTGGTTATTCTATATATTATAGATATTTGACTACAAGAATTAAAATAGTAATATTTTGAAAAAAATCGGCATATACTATAAATATATCTATAACAGAAAATTTTACTATTTTTAAAAATTTCTTGACAAAAACGTTACATATGATGTATAATAAAAAAAGTTTAACATCGCGGGGTGGAGCAGTTGGCAGCTCGTTGGGCTCATAAAAATAGGGCTACGAAAAAGTCAAACGCTTTACATTTCGGGATTTTTTTATTGCAATGCTTGATACTGTAAGAATTGCTAAATTGCAATAAGAAGAATTTAACAGAATTAAAATGAAATAAAACGAATTAAAATATAAAAAATTTATAAAAAAATTAGGGATAAATTAGGGATAAGTCAAAAATAAAAAAAGAAAAATTAGGGATAACTTTTTTCTTACTCTCTCTAGTAAAACAGAGAAAGTAAAAATGAAATAAAAGTTACCCTCTTTTTTTATCCCTAAAAAAATTAGGGATAAAATTTAAACATATTCTTGTTCCCTATTTTTTATTTTTAAAATAAGGTGGTGGTAAAAATGTTCTGGTGGGGACTGATAGTTGGACTTGTATTAGGTGCTAATATAAGTCTTTTTTTATATGCAATGATAATTGTAGGAAAAGAAAGTGAAAGGAAGATTAAAAATGACAAAGACTAATTTAGAATATTTAATAAAAAATACAGATTTTTTTGCAAATGAGTGTATATTAAAAAATTCACTTGCAATTAGTGAATCTGAATTAAAATCTATAATAAGTAAAGAACTAAAAAATATGGAAAAAGCTAAAATTGACGATTTTATATCTTCCCTATTAGATTTATATAAAGATGAAATATTAAGACAAGATAAAAAAGCATATAGAAGTATTATTCAAGAGGTTAAAAAAGAAGATATAAACTATATTACAGAACATAAACACCCTCGAGGAAGATTTATAACAGTATTAGACAATAATATGGCAATGTATGTTTCCACAATTAGTGATTTATCTGTGGAATACTATACTTCAAAAAGCGAAATGATAGCAGATATTATTTTAAAACAATGCTTTAGTGTTAATTATAATGCAAAACAGAATAATGTTACTATTAATGCAACTGTTAATTCAGCAGACCATGTATTTAGTAAAGATATTCTTTGGTATATAAAGAATAATTTAAACAGCATAATCAATGAAATATTAAAAAGAAATATATTACTAACTTATAAAAATCAGAACAATTATGATTTATTTAAAGAGTATTTACAAAATACGATAGTAAATATTTTTTCTACTTCATCAAGAAAAGCACCTGAAAATATAAAAATTGGAGATAAGTTACAGACAAAATATTGTGATACAGCTACAGTAATAGATATTGATTTAGAAAATCAAACCTTAAAATTAGATAGAGAAATACAAAATGATATTACTGTATTTACTGATGTAATTAGTTATACAAATGAAAACATTATAACAAAAATTATATCTCCACAGGAAGATATGGAAATGGAAATATAGAGCAAATCATTTTAAGAACTTATCGTTCTTATTTTTTTGCTTTAGAGGAGGTCGATAACAATGATTTTAGCAAGTCTTTTAGCTAGTAGCAAATATATTATTGTTAATAAAGATTTAATACAGATACTAGGACTAAATGAAGCAATTATTTTAGGAGAATTGTGTAGTGAATATACATATTGGGCCAATATCAATAAATTAGAAGACAATGAGTATTTCTATTCTACAAGAGATAATATTCAAAAAAATACAGGTATTACACCCCACTTTCAAAGAATTGCAATGAAAAACCTAGAAGAAAAAGGAATAATATATACCAAGAAAAAAGGGATACCTTGTAAAACATACTATAAAATCGATGAAGTTAAAGTAATAGAATATCTAAAAAAAGCACAATTATTCCCAGAAAATTCAGTAGTTGATGAGATGAATGACAAGATATTAACAGAAGAAACAACAAGGCAAAAACAAGAAGAACAACAAGATATTGATGATGTCAATATAAATAATAATAATAATATAAATAATAAAAAAAATAATAAAGAAGAACACACACACGTGGAAGAAACAAAAAAGCAATTTGCTGAAAAAGTGTTTATGGAACAAAAAGAGTATGATGACTTGTTAGAACAATTTGGAGCCGATTTAACTAAACAACTTATTGAACAATTAAATTTATATAAACAAGCTAAAGGACAAGCCTATGATAATGATTATGCAGCAATATTAAGGTGGGTAACTACTCGAATTAGAGAAATGGAAAAAGAGAAACAAAGTTATGATAATTTTAAAAATAAACAAAAGACAATCAATAATAAAAGTTATACCAATTTTGAACAAAGACAATACCCACCTGGATTTTTAGATAATTTATTTTGTAATTTAGATAATAATAAATAAACGGAGGTAAAAGAAAATGAGAAATATATTTAAAAAATATTATGAAATGTCAGATGATACAAAAGAAGTGCTAGGAGAATTATATATGATTAATGAACTTGAAAATTTACTACCAGAATATGAAAATCTTAATATTTCAAGTATGAGAGATATAGAAACAATAGTAAAAATGGCAATAGAATGTTGGTACTATAGTAATATTGATGGTGGAGAAATTATTAGAAGAATTTTAGATGTTCTAAATTGCAGAGATATTACTGTTGAAGATTTAGCCAATATCGACACAGAATATCTAATTGATTTAATTACAGAAGAAGAAACAGATTTTAAAGAAGATCCTAATAAAGATATTATATTATCAGAGTTTATTTATAAAAATTATAAGTGTGCTTTTTTCAGAGATGGAACTCGATTAATTCTTACATTTGAAAAAAACAATCATGTTGAGGTATGTATATTTAATACATTCGAGGAAATTCTATGTTTTGTTATTGATAATAAATTAGACTTAAAAGAAATTCCTATTGAACAGTAGTACATATAATAAAATACAAAAGTATCTCTATAATTATAAAAACATAGAAAAAACAATAAATAGTATAAAACTTGATATGATAGATTATACTCATTTAAGCTATAATAATTGGATTAAAGCTATATCTAATAATGGAAAAACTTTAGAAGATAGAATTATAGATGTCGAGAATAATCGTGTAATATTAAAGTTACAAAAATGGAAAAAGTTAATTAGTGAAATACTAAAATACTATAAAGAAACTGATAATATAAAGTATAAATATATTTGTTTGAAATATTTTGATAACAAAAGTATTCAAGAAATACAAAGTAAATTAGGATTAAATAAAAAGGAGCAAAGAGATATGCAAACAGTTATACTGCAGCATATCTTTTTGTGTGCAGTAAAACAAAAATTATTAAGATATGAATAGTGTGAGGTAATTATGAAAGTAAGTAAGAAAAAGGCAAATGAAGTAATTAAAAAAATATTAGGTCATATTCCTAAAGAAATGGAAGATAGTGAGCATACATACGAATATTATAGTGGAATGATAAGAGTTTCTATATTCAAATATATAGAAAAGTATCATTATAGTAGAGAATATAAATATTTTGATTTGTATGACAAAGAAAATAATAAATTTGTTAATTATGATGGACCAACGATTACAGCACATATATACATACAAAATGAGGCAAAAGAAATTATAAAATTAAAGGCAGATAATTTACAAACAATTTCTTTTGAGTACAATGAAGAAATTGAAGAAAATTATTTAGAGTTAGAATAAAATTTTTAAGGAAAAGGAGATTTATTGGAAGATATATTATAAAAATATGGGAAAATGAACACGAAAGAGATTTAGGAAATTCTACAGTTATAGAAAGAAATTTAAAATATATTGATAATGCAATAGGAAAAGCAAAACAAATAATGAAAGACTATAAATATGCTTCACTAGAAATTAGAAATTCATTTAATGAACAAACCCTATATTATTGCACTCCAACAGAAGAAAAATATTTTGAAGATTATATAGAAAATGCTAGAACGCAGGAACAGGTAAATGATTATGCAAAAGTAATTTATGGAGATAAACTTTATAGTGAAGAAGAAAATATATACGGTAAAGTTTCAGATGTAGTATCAAAATTAAGAGAAAATCAAGAATATATAAACAATCCTAAAAATGAAGTAGATGAAGAAACAAAAGAATTTATTAATGAAGAAACAGATGAACTAGTAGAAGATTTACAAGAATATCATGATTTACAAGATTTTGTTTATTTACACCTACACCCTATGAGTGGCTTTTATGCAGAAAATGATATATCTAATTTATTAGAAGATTTGCAACAAGAATATATGTTAAATTTAACAAAACAAGAAATGACAGATTTAAACATGAAAACTATTATAGCAACCTATTACGAAATGAATAAAATATATAACTTATCAGAATATAGAGATGATGAAAATAAAGAAATAACTCCATCTTTCTCTGATTTGTATAAAGACCTTTGTAAATATTTAGGAATAGAATTAGAATCAATTACTACAAACGAAGAACGACCTGGAAAATACCAAACTACTATAAATTTTCCAAAAGGCAATTCTATAACAATAACTTCAAAAGGTAGATATAAAATAGATGACATAGTACAAAATATGAAAATTATTAAAGATTCATACACTATGCAACCAAATCAATTAGAAGAAGATATTGAGATGGAATAAACTTTTTTTGAAAATGGGCTGAAAACAAAAAAATAACATGTTAATATTAAATTAAGAGGAGGAATTAGTGGAACAAATACATGATATAAAAGAGGCAGTAGCAATTTATAATAAAGGATTAAATAACCTTATTAGTAATGCTACTGAATGGAAAGAGTTTTTAAAATTCAATTCTAAATTCTATAAATATAAATTCCACGAAAATTTATTATTATACTCACAAGACAAAGATATAACAGCTTGTGCAACATTTGATGAATGGAAAAAAGTTGGCAGATATGTCAAGCCTAAACCTTATTCAAAAACTTTGAAAACAATATATCAACAAAATGGTAGATTATATTTAAAATCTGTATTTGATATAACTTCAACAAATAGCAAATATGATATAGATTTTAAGTTATGGGAAACTACAGAAACAGAGGCTATAAATATTCTATCAAGTAAATTAGATATTTATTTAGAAAATACACAAGGAAAATTAAGCAATATAATATCTAGTTATGTAAGTGATATGATTGGTAATAATGAATTGGCACAATTACTTGAATTATCACACGAGCAAATATATAATGATGACTTTTTAAGTGTATTTATTGAAAGTGTAACAACAATAGTAATGAATAGATGTGGTGCAGAATATGAGCCTAATTTAGAAAAGTTTGAAAACATCAAAGATGTGCAAGTATTAAAAAAACTTGGGTATATCATAAATAAGTGTAGTTATGATTTAATTAGAACTGTAGAATTAGAAATTAAAGAAAGATTAGAAAAACAAGAATGGGAGGAATTGTATAATGAAAGAAATAATATTAAAGAAAATGAGCAAAACATTGGAGGAAATAAGACCAACGAAGTATCAAGACTTGATAATGGAGGGAACAATCAACGAAGTATTGGAGAATTACTCACAAGAGATAGCAAATCAGGAACAAATAATAGAAGAACAATTAAGAATAAAACACCAAAAGCCAGACACAGACGAGTTTATCGCACTAGCACAATACGAAAACATGATACGCAGTTTGAAAATGGAACTAATAAACAACATGATAGAAGAAAAAGTAAAAGAAATGTAGGTTATGAAGATGGAGTAGTACAAACTACTCTTTTTAATTTGCCTCAAATAAATGAAGAATTAAGAAAACAAACGCCTGTAGAAAGTACATTTGCAGGTTATAAAGTTGGAGATTTAGTATATTTAGAAGATGATGTACCACAGTATATTAAAAAAATTGACATTGAAAAAAATCAAGTATTAGTTAGTATAAATCCTAATACAGACTATTTATTGGAGAGATATTCTATACAAAACTTTGAGGAATATTTATATAATAATCCACTAAATGAAAGAACAATAGAAAATAATAAAGAAAGCGACCTAGAAAAGTTAGCAGAAATAACAGATATAAACCCACTTATCGAAAATGAAGAAATTGTGCAAACACCTCCCCCACCTACTCTATTTAAAATATCTGATGAATTAAAAAAAGATAGTATTGGATTAAAAAAGAAATATGAAGAAAATATAGAGGCGATAAAACTATTAAAACAAATAGAATATGAAGATAGAGACGCTACAGATGAAGAAAAAAATATACTAGCCAAATACAATGGTTGGGGCGGACTTTCAAAAGTATTTGAGGAAAGTTCTGAACAATATTATGAGTTACAAGAACTATTAACACCAGAAGAATTTAAAAGTAGTAGAGAAAGTGCATTAACTTCTTTTTATACAGAGCCATACATTATAGATTTTATGTATAAAGCAATCCAAAGATTTGGAATAAGTGGAAAGTGTAGAATTTTAGATCCATCCGCAGGTGTAGGAAATTTTCTAGGAAGAATACCTACAGAACTTGAAAATAGCAAGATAACAGCTATCGAAAAAGATAATCTAACAGGAAGATTATTAAAGAAAATATATACAAATGCAGATATTCAAGTAAAAGGCTATGAAGATACAAAGTTAAATAATAACTATTATGATATTGCAATAAGTAATATTCCATTTCGGAGATTTCGGAGTTTTTGACAGAAGTTATGACAGTAGTTTAAAAATACATGACTATTTTTTTGAAAAAACTCTTGATAAAGTAAAGCCTGGCGGAATTGTAGCATTTATAACAAGTAGATTTACACTTGATAAGAAAGATAGCAAAGTAAGAGAATATATAGAACAAAAAGCAAATTTCATAGGTGCAGTAAGATTACCAAATTCAGCATTTAAACAAATTGCAAATACAGAGGCAATATCAGATATTATATTTCTACAGAAAAAAGGAAAAGAGCTTGAATATAAAGAAAATTGGATTGATACTTATGAAATAAGAGATGGAATAAATATAAATGATTACTTTGCAAGTAAACGATATATGATTAAAGGAGATATTGACTTTACTACAAATCAATTTGGAGAAACTTTAGATATAGTATCAAATGGAAATTTAAAAGAGCAATTAGATGAAACTTTAAAAATGCTACCTAGCAATATTGTTGATATGGAAGAACTTGGACAAGTATATGTAGAAGAAACAGGAGAATCAATACCTGTAGGAGAACAATATAATAATGTAAAAGATTATACTTATACTGAAATTAATGGAAACATCTATTATAGAATTAATGATTATCTTTATGAACAAAATAAAAATCGAACAGTTACTGAAAGAATAAAAGGTCTTATAAAAGTAAGAACAGCATTAAGAGATTTAATAGATATTGAAAATAGAGATGTTTCAGATATAGATATAATTCCTTATCAAACAAAGTTAAATCAGGTATATGATGAATTTGTAAGAAAATATGGTTATATAACTGATAGAGGAAATGATCTAGCTTTTAGAAATGACGCTGACTACCCTCTTTTAATATCACTCGAAAAACAAGATAAACAAACAAAACAAGTTACAAAAACAGATATATTTACTAAAAGAACAATTAAGCCATACAAAGAAATATTACAAACACAAAATGCAAAAGAGGGATTAATTGCAAGTATCAATCAAAGAGGAAAAGTTGATATAAAGTACATAATGAAACTTTGTGGAAAGGATTATGACACAGTAATTACCGAATTAAAGGGACTTATATATCATAACCCTGAACTTGCAAAACAAGGAATTGATGAAGATTTGGCAGGTTGGGAGACCGCCGACCAATATCTATCTCGGAAATGTAGTCGAAAAATTACAAATAGCAGAAAGATATGCACAAGAAGATAATCGCTATGAAGAAAATGTAGAAATGTTAAAAGAAATACAACCTGCTAAAATACCTGCAAGTGATATTGAGGTAAAACTAGGTGCAACATGGATTCCAGAAGAATATATAACACAATTCATAAAAGAAAAATTCAAACTAGAAGATAAAGAAATATCAGCATTTTATCAAAAAAATTTAGGTAAATGGTTTTTAGATATACGAGGTTATTGTAGTAATGTAGAAGTTAATACCATTTATGGAACAAATGAAGTAAATGCACTAAACTTGACTATAGACGCATTGAATCTTCATGCAACAAATGTATATGATAGAATTGATGACAAAAGTGTTTTAAATAAAGAAAAAACAATGCTTGCAAGGCAAAAGCAAGACCTAATAAAAGAAGAATTTAGAAACTGGATTTTTGAAGATTCTGAAAGAAGAAAAGTTTTAGAAGATATATATAATAGACAATTTAATTCAATAGTAGATAGAGAATTTGACGGAAGTCATTTAACATTTCCGGGAATGAATCCTACCATAAAATTATTACCACATCAAAAAAATGCAGTGGCAAGAATATTATTTAGTGAGAACTCTACCCTACTTGCTCATGTCGTTGGAGCTCGGTAAAACATACGAAATGATAGCAGGTATAATGGAAATGAAAAGACTAGGAATAGCACATAAGCCTTTAATCATTGTTCCTAATCATTTAGTACAAGAAACAGCAAAAAGTTTTTACGAGTTGTACCCTAATGCAAATATTTTAGTTGCAAACAAAGATGATTTTCAAAAACAAAAAAGAAGAATATTTGCAGGTAAGATAACTACTGGAGAATATGACGCAATTATTATAGCTCATTCTTCTTTTGAAAAAATGCCCATGTCAAAAGAAGTTGAGGAACAACATATCAATAAACAAATTTATGAAATAGAAATAGCACAACAAGATATTAAAAATCGTTCTACAATAAAACAATTAGAAAGTGCAAAACAAAGATTACAAAAAAGGTTAAAAGTATTATTGGAAGCTAAACAAAGAGATAATGTTATAAATTTTGAAGAAACAGGAATTGACTATTTAATTGTAGATGAGGCACACCTATTTAAAAATTTAATGATACAAACAAAGTTAAATGATGTAGCAGGAGTAACTGGGGCAAATTCTCAAAGAGCTTCTGACCTATATATGAAAACAGAATTTTTATTAGATAAACAAAATGGAAAAGGAGTTGTCTTTGCTACAGGAACGCCAGTATCAAATTCTTTATCAGAATTATATATAATGATGAAATATTTAGAGCCACATATTTTAGAAAAAATGGGAATATATAGTTTTGATGAATGGGCTTCTACCTTTGCAGAGGTAACAAATTCTTTAGAATTAGCACCTAGCGGAAATGGTTATAGAGTTCGACAAAGATTATCAAAGTTTCATAATCTACCAGAATTAATGTCAATTTTTCGTATGGTAGCAGATATAAAAACAAAAGATGATTTAAACCTACCTGTGCCACAAATAAAAAATGGAAAGCCAACAATTATAGCATTAGAGCCAAGTAATGAACTAGAAGAATATATGAAAGATATTGTTAAAAGGTCAGAAGAAATACAAAAAGGTAATATTGATCCGAAAGAAGATAATATGTTAAAGATAAGTAGTGATGGAAAAAAAGCAGCATTAGACGTAAGACTTGTAGATTCTACATTTGGAGAAACTCGCAACTCAAAAGCAAGAGCAGTAGCAGAGCAAATATATAAAAATTGGGTTGATGGAAAAGACCAAAAATTAACTCAAGTTGTATTTTGTGATTTGTCTACCCCAAATACAGATAGATTTAATGTATATGATGAAATAAGAAAAATCTTAATTGAGATGGGTATTCCAGAAAATGAAATTGATTATATTCACAACTCAAAAACAGATATACAGAAAACAAAAACATTTCAAAAAGTTAGAGATGGCGACATTCGTGTATTTTTAGGTAGTACAAACAAAATGGGAGCTGGAACAAATATACAAGATAAACTAAAAGTATTACATCATATTGACGCCCCATGGCGACCTTCTGATATAGAGCAAAGAGAACGGAAGAATATTAAGACAGGGAAATACAAATAAAGAAGTTGAAATAATAAGATATGTAACAAAGAAAAGTTTTGACGCTTATGTATGGCAAATATTAGAAACAAAGCAAAAATTTATATCACAACTATTTGCAGGCAACAAAGAAATAAGAACAATGTCAGATTTAGATAATACAACAATGAACTTTGGAGAGATAAAAGCCATTGCTACAGATAATCAAGAAATTATGGAAAAGTTTGAAGTTGATATGAAAGTACAAGCATTGAAATTAAAAGAACGAAACTACAGAAATCAAAGATATACTTTTGAAGATAAAATGAAAACATTTCTTCCAAAACAAATTGAAAGAGAAAGCAATTTTATTGAGAAATGTAAAGCTGATTTAGAAATTAGAAATAGAGAAACTACACCAGAGTTTAGTATTGAACTAAACAGTAAAGTATTCAAAGATACAAAAGAAGCAGGCGAAGAAATAATAAAAAGTGTAAATAAAAATATTGATAAAAATATATTATATAAAATAGGAAAATATAGAGGATTCACATTATATTTAGAAAATAAATTTAATGATACAGAAATACATTTTGTTAAAAATGGTAAATACTCCGTTCGTCTAGCACAGATACCTAGTTTAAATATTCAAAGATTAGATGAAGAATTAGCAAACTTTGAAAAGAATATTGAACAAAGTGAACAAAAGATAAAAAATTATAAAAGAGAAATAGAACAATGCAAAATAGAATTAGAAAAGCCGTTTGCAGATGAAGAAGAATTAAAGCAATTACTTCAACGTCAGTCCGAATTAAATAATAAATTGAATTTAGATAATAAGAAAGATGAGCAAATCTTAATTGAAGATGAAACAAAAGAAGAAAGTCAAGAAAGTGAATATTCGCAAGAATGTGAAGAAATGGAGGAATGAAATGCGAACTAGATTTGATATTAAATTTTGGAAAAAACAATTCATAAAAGATTTTGAATTAAATGAAACAGGTAAAGAATTATTGAATAATTTAATTTATACTAATAAGCAATTAGCAGAAAGAGTAATAATTGATAATTATGAAAGGTCATTTTATAGATTAGATTTTATAGATAGATTTAGTGATAAATATGATAAAGATAAAATAAATGACTTATTGCAACAACTGGATTATGAGCCATTAACAGATGAAGAAATAAAAGAATATGAAATAAAAGAAAATGAACAAGAAATGGAGGAATAAAATTTGAAACAAAAGGAACAACTTTGTAAATATTATTCAGAACTATTTTTCAAAATGCTACTTAAAAAAGCATATAGAAAAGTCAATTTAAAAGAAATTAAAATCACACATAATATTAGTGATACAGGTACTTTAAATATAATTGCTACAGATGGGCATTATAGTTATGATATGTATATAAATAGCTTGGAATATAGAAATGAACTTATAGAGGTATTTGAAATAAGTAGATATAGTGAATTTAGTACCTATAGCGATACAAAGGTTTTTAGGCAAGATACCTTTGAGGAAATACAATAACTTCAAGAACTTTTTGTCAAAAGAATTGAGGTGGTTAAATTGAAAATATAAATATTAGTTTTTAAAAAGCGAATAGCTTTATTTTTTTTGTAAAGGAGGATTACAATTGTTTGGAATTAATAATAATCGAAAAGAACAAGAATTAGTAAGAACTTTAATATTAGAAGAAAAAATCAGACTATACCCATTTAAAGATGTCTATAGAGTATATGGAGATACTTTTGAGAATAGGGCAGCATTAAAAAAAGTAGGAATTGCTTTTAAGGAACAATATGATGGTGTAATAATCACTAAAGCAGATTTAGATAAATTTTTAGAAAATGATACTCCTGTTAGAATGAAAATTAATCAAGTGATAGAACAGTCAAAACAAAATAGTAAAGACTCAATAGCACAAAGTATTGTAAATGGAGAAATATCATTATATCTAGCAAATGACGTATATAAAGTTTATGGTGCAAAAATGAATCAAAAGAAAGATTTATATAATGCAGGTTTTGAATTTAAAGAAACAGATTCAGAATTACATACCAAAAACTTTACAATGAGCAAAGAAGATTTTGAAAAAACTTTTAGCCCACAAGTAATAGAATATGTAGATAAATTTAATAAAAAGAAAAATTATCATAAACAGTTAAATGAAAGTCATACCATAGAAGATAATGAACAAGAAATGGAGAGTGCATAATGAAGAATGTAAAAATGTTAATTAGTCAAAAAGGACTTGAAAAACTAAAAGTTCTCATGGAAGAATGGTACTTAACAGAATGTATTGTTAATAATAGTTCAGAGGTTGACGAGGTAAATATAATCAATAGACCTACTCTATTAGAGAGATTACACGATTTAATATATTTTAGAAAAGATAATTTAAAAGATTATGATGTAGACTTTTTAGAATTATCATTAAAAGAATTAAAGAATAAAAAAGATATACCTTATTGTTACATTTTAAGTGAAAACAATAAGGTATTTTCAATAGTTGAAAACAAGTTATCTTGTGAAAAAATAAACGAAATTCAAAACGAAAATAGTTTTGAATTAGAATAGGAGGAACATTTTGTCAGATGTAAAAATGCCAAATTTACAAGCAGTTTTTGGTGGAAATAAAATAACAGAAAATAAGACCGTTATAGAAGAAAAAACACAAGAAATCAAACAAGAAACTGTAGATATAAATACAGATAATTTTCAAAAAATAATAAACTTAAATATAGATACTCTTGTTGAATTTAAGGAACATATATTTAATGAAATATCAGAAAACAAATTTGAGGAATTAGTAGAAAGTATTTCTCAAAATGGTGTGCTTGATCCAATTATAGTTAGAAAAAGCATAGATAATAAATATGAGATAATAGCAGGTCATAACAGAGTTAGAGCTTGCAAAACATTAAATATGCAAACAGTACCAGCAACTATAAAAAATGTAGATGATGATACTGCAAAACTTATAATGATAGATACAAATATTAACAGACGAGATAAACTTTTGCCTAGTGAATTGATGAAAGCATACTCAATGAAAATGGAGATATTAAAGAAAGTAAAATTTGGACATGATGTCCAAAACGGAGAAAATCCAACAGAGAGTAGAGATACAAGAGAAAAACTTGCTGAACAAGAAAAACTTTCAGGCAGACAAATAGGAAGATATTTAAGATTAAAAGAATTAATACCAGATATTTTAAGATGTGTAGATAAAGATTTAATACCTCTTTTAGCAGGTGTAGAATTATCATATTTAAAAGAACAAGACCAACAAACAATATTGTCAATATTAAATGATAATCCAACAATTAAAATATCAGTAAAACAAGCTGAAATGTTAAAAAACAAAAAGGAACAATTAACAGAAGATTATATTTTAGATGTTTTAAATAAGAAAACAGCAAAACAAAAGCCTAAATTTACAGGTAAAATAAAGCAAAATTTAGTAAAAAAATATAAAGATAAATTTAAAAATGATGA
>CAMMMI010000001.1 GCA_946497905.1 uncultured Clostridium sp. | reverse complement strand
GTGCCTTCCTAGACGTAGCGTTAGCGAAGGCAAGGAAGGAATGAGATTAAATATGAAAAAAGTTAAATTTATAGATTTATTTGCTGGATTAGGTGGTCTAAGATTGGGTTTTGAACAAGCTTTTAATGCTAAGGGAATTGAAACAGAGTGTATTTTAACATCTGAAATAAAACCAACAGCTATAAAAGCATTAAATAAAAATTTTAGTCACAAAAAATTAGTTGGTAATATATGTGAAATAGATGCCAATTCAATAGAAGATTTTGACTTTTTACTTGCTGGTTTTCCGTGTCAACCTTTTAGTTCTGCTGGAAATAGGTTGGGGTTTGCAGACACAAGAGGCACATTATTTTTTGAAATTGAAAGAATATTAAAAGCTAAAAAACCTTACGGTTTTCTGCTTGAAAATGTTGAAGGGTTAGTTACCCATGATTTAGAAAATAAAGGTGATAATATAGGAAAAACATTTAAAGTTATATTAAAAAAATTGGAAGATTTAGAATATAATGTAGAATGGAAATTATTGGACTCTAAAAAGTTCGGTGTAGCTCAGTCAAGAAAAAGAGTGTATATTACAGGAACTTTAGATAAAAAGGTTAATTTAGAAGAATTTGAAGAAAGTAGAGAGGTCCTAAAAGATATATTAGAAAATAATTTAAAAACAGAAAATACAGAATTTTCGAAATGTGTATTTAAAAAGTTTTCTCCAGAAGAATTATACGGAAAATCTATTAAGGATAAAAGAGGAGGAAGTAATAATATACATAGTTGGGATTTAGAATTAAAAGGAAAAATAACCAAAGAACAAAAAGAATTATTATCAGAATTATTAAAAGAAAGACGCAAAAAAAAGTGGGCAGAAGAAATAGGAATAAAATGGATGGATGGTATGCCTTTAACAATTAAACAAATAAAAACATTTTATAATAAGCCTAATTTAGAAGAAATGTTAGAAGATCTAGATAAAAAAGGATATTTAAAAAAGGAATATCCGAAAAAGGAAGTAACTGTTATTACAGATGATGGAAAAGTAACAAAGAAGAGAGTCCAAGATAAAAGCAAAGAAAAAGGGTATAATATCGTATCTGGAAAATTGAGTTTTGAATATAGTAAGATTTTAGATCCAAATGATATTGCACCAACACTTGTGGCTATGGATGTAGATAAATTAGGAATTATAGATAATGGCGGAATTAGATCATTATCACTTCGTGAGGGATTAAGACTATTTGGATATCCTGAGACATATACTTTAGAAGATTTTAATAATTCAAAAGATATAAAAAGTGGTTTTGATTTACTTGGAAATACTGTAGTAATAAATGTTGTAAAAGAGGTTTCTAATAGAATAGCTGATACATATATTGATAGTTTGAATTCAAATAATAATCATAACCACATGTCAAATGTAAATTAAAATAAATACTGAGGTACTCATACCTCAGTATTATTTAAATATTTAAATCTTTATTGTAATATTTTTTATAGTTAATTTTTAAGTCTTGTAACCATTTATCTGCATCTATTCTAGAATGTTGATATTCTTTTAATGTATTATATATGGCTTTTATAAATTTCTCTTTTGATGTAAATGGTGGAAATCTGTTAGTATTTATTCCATACCATTTGCATGGTCTTATATTATATATCATACCTCTCTTGTCTTGTACTTTTAATGGATGTGGCCCAGAAGAACTAGAAATTTCCCAAATCTTTTTTAACCATATATTTTCTATTTTTATTTCCGTACCAGTCATTGAATAACCAAATATCAAATAATCAGCCCCTAATCTATACGGTTTTAATCTAACTGAATCACAATATGATTCAAAATTTGCTATATCAAACCCTGGACCTGCATTATAGTTAAAAGCCTTTACTTCTAATAAATTATTTTCTCTATCAAGTGGATCAAGAATAAAGTCTGGGAATTCTTGTGTATTATCCATCTCCATAAATATTATATTTTTATTCAACATATATTGTTTTAGCCAAGACTGTAATGATTGACCAACAGTATCGGTAGTTGATATGTCCACGCATGTATTAGCTAACTTAAATGTTATTTTTCCAATAGAACCTATTATATTATCATTCTTTAATAAATTGTATAAAACTAAAGCATTATTATTATATTCCATTATCTATCATCCTCCGAAAATATTATATCATATTTTTTAAAATAAGGTTATACAATACAATTAACCTCACCTTAAAAAACCATTTATAATCTCTTGTTCTGCTTCTTCTTCTGTCAAGCCTAATGTCATCAATTTTATAATTTGTTCACCCGCAATTTTACCTATTGCCGCTTCATGAATTAAATTTGCTTCTACATTATTTGCTGTAACTTCTGGAATTGCTGTCACTTTAGCATTATCTTTAATAATCGCATCACATTCACTATGTGAAAAACATTTTTCATTTCCATATATTTTAGATACAAATTCTTGTACTGAATTATCTGTTGCAACTGACCTTGATGTTACATGTGTACTTGAATTTTCTCCATTTAATTGTACATCAAATATAGTTTTTGCATATTGATTTCCATGAGTCATAATTTTTTCAGTTACAACAAAATTTGTATTTTTGTCTAATTGTCCTTTTGTTTCTCTTATTGTTGAATCCACTCCTTTTATTTGAACACTTTCCATTTCTAAAGAACTACCTTCTTTTAAAAATACTTCTGTTATAGGATTTAAAATTCTTTTTCCATCTCCATTACCTTCCCCATAGTGTTTTTCTATATATCTTACTCTTGCACCTTCTTCTAAATAAAATCTATGTATCCCATCATGTTGAGAATCCTTATGATGATCATTGTGTATTCCACAGCCTGCTACTATTATTACATTTGCATTTTTTCCTATAAAAAAGTCATTATATACTATATCTTTTAATCCACTTTCTGTAATTATAACAGGTATATGTATGAATTCAAACTTTGTATTTTCTTTTACATGAATGTCTATTCCAGATACATCTTTTTTTGTAATTATTTTCACATTATCTGTAACTTTTCTTTCTATTCCTTTTCCATTTTTTCTGATGTTATATGCTCCTTCTGGCATAGTTTCTAATCCTGAAATCTCTTTTAAAAGTCCTTTATCTATATTATCTATGTTTTCCATATTTTAATCTCATCCCTTTCTAAGGTATAGTCTTTTTCATCTATTTATTATCTTTGAAATAAACTTTTTGCTTTTATATTTAAATTATGACTTATTATACTTAATTTTTATTAATTACTTTTTCTTATTTTACAACATTCTACGTTTGTCATAGCTTTTTTTAATATATCTTCGCTAATACCTATATCTTTTATTTTTCCATTTTTCATTAATATTATTTCATCAGCTATTTTTAATATTTTTTCTTGATGAGATATTATTATAGTTGTCCCTTTTATAAGTTCATTCATATTTTCGAATATCTCTATTAAATTATTAAAGCTCCATAAATCAATTCCCGCTTCTGGCTCGTCAAATATTGTCAATTTTGTTTTTCTCAAAGCTACAGTTGCTATTTCTATTCTTTTTAATTCTCCTCCTGAAAGAGAATTATCAACTTCTCTATCCACATACTCTTTTGCACATAATCCTACTTTAGAAAGATACTCACAAGCTTCTTTTTTTGTGATATTTTTCTTTGATGACATTTTTAATAAGTCATATACTGTTATCCCTTTAAATTTTACAGGTTGTTGAAATGCAAAACTTATACCTAGTTTAGCTCTTTCATTTATTGGCATATGCGTAATATCTTTATTATTAAAAATAATCTTTCCTGAATCTGGCTTTTCTATTCCCATTATTATTTTTACTAATGTTGATTTTCCAGATCCATTAGGCCCGGTAATTGCTATAAATTTTCCTGTATCTATTTGTAAATTTATATTATCTAATATTTTTTTATTTGCTCTTTCAAAACATATATCTTTTAATTCTAATAACATTTCTACCTCCTATTTATGCATTTTTACCCATTTTGGACGCGTCCCCAAATTGGTAATTTTTTAGTCTATTTTTTGCTGTTATTTTTATACAGTTTCTACATTTCTCACTATTACTATCATAGTTACAGTTTAAGTCTCCTAAGTCAAATATTTTGCCTATATATTGATCTAATTTTTTTGCTGTGTCTTCTGATATTGCGTATTTCATTTGTTTTGCTTCTTCTTCTGCTTTATTGGGTTCTACTTCTAAAACATCACTTAAAAACATTTTTAATATATCATGTTTTTTTATTATTTCTTTTGCTAGTTTTTCTCCTTGTTGTGTCAATTTTATGTCTCCATAAATTTTATAATTTATTAATTCCATGTCTTTTAATATATTTATAGCTTTATTTACACTTGGTTTTGTAATATGTAGTTTTTCTGCTATATCTGTTACCCTAACTTTTTTATTGTTTTTTTCTAGTATAAATATTGTTTTTAAATATTCTTCTTGTGAATTGGTTATTTTAGTTATATTTTTTTCCTGTGAATTGACTGTTTCCATTATATTTCTCCTTTTGTTAGTTTACGCTAACATTTTATAACATAATTCTTCTTTTGTCAATATCTATTCTTCTAAGAAATAATTAAATTATGTATTGAACCGAAAAATACTATATTTATTGCTGTTATTATCCCTGGTATAGCTGTGAATTGTAACTATTTATTTATATTTCTATTTTGTCTTTTATTTTTTCATATTTTGCTTCTCCTATTCCACTAACATTTTTTATTTCTTCAATATTTTTAAAATTGCCATTTTCTTCTCTATATTCAATTATTTTCATTGATGTTGATGGTCCTATTCCTGGTAAGCTATCTAATTCTGTCTGAGTTGCTCTATTTATGTTTATCTTTGTATTAATATTGCTACTATTTTTATTGCTATTATTACCATTTTCTATACTATTTTCTATTGAGCTAATACCACTATTAGTTGTTATATATTCATTAGTCATATCTTCTTTTGTGTCTGTATTTTCTTGTAATTTTTGCTCTTCTTCATATTCTTGCTTTGTTGGTATATGTACTTTCATTCCATCTTCTAGTTTGTACGCTAAATTTAATTTTTCTATATATGCTTCTTCTTTTATTCCTTCTGCTTTTTCTATTAAGTCTGATATTCTACTATTTACTGGCAATTCAT
Organism: uncultured Clostridium sp.; assembly: GCA_946497905.1. Lineage (GTDB taxonomy): Bacteria > Bacillota > Clostridia > TANB77 > CAG-508 > CAG-269. The sequence continues at coordinate 48,992 of CAMMMI010000001.1, read as the reverse complement.
ATATTCCTTCTTTGTTTATTGCTCCTGTTATATACACAATTATTCTTGTATCACTATATTCTTCTTCATCTTGTGTTTCTTCTTGTACCTCTTCTATTTCTAATGAATTATCTTCTATTATATTTATATCTCTTTCATCTTTGAAATATATATAATAGCAAATTCCTAAAATTAATATAATTGCTATTATTGTTATAATTATTTTTTGTGTTTTGTTTAAATTGTTCATTTTTATTCATCCTTTCTAAAAATATTTTGTTTTAAAAAAATTCATATTATATTTATAAATTTTGAATAAATTATTAGTCAAAATTTTTGAGTTCATACTTAAAAAATTTATTGAAAATTTTTTAAAAATAATATAATATATTATTAATAATTTTTTAGGAGATTTTTTAAATATGAAATATAGAAAAATATTTATGGCAATAATTGTACTAATATTAGTGTTTTTTAATTGTAGTTTTACATTTGCAATATCAGCTGAACCAAATTTGATTTCTGAATCTGCTATTTTAATAGATAGCCAGACCAGTAAGATTTTATATAGTAAAAATATAGATAAAAAAATGTATCCGGCAAGTACTACTAAGATTCTGACAGCTATATTAACTTTAGAAAACTGCAATTTGGATGATGCAGTAACTGTCAGTGATACTGCGATTTTGGATATTCCTGATGGATATTCTTCTGCTAATTTACAGTTTGGAGAAGTTCTTACAGTTGAACAGTTATTGGAACTTTTGTTGGTTCATTCTGCAAATGATGCTGCAAATGTGTTAGCTGAATATGTAGGTGGTTCTATAGAAAGTTTTGTTTCTATGATGAATACCAAAGTTCATGATTTAGGCTTGAAAAATACTCATTTTACTAATTCTTATGGTCTTCATGATGAAAATCATTATACTACCGCATATGATTTAGCAATTATTATGAAATATTGCGTGCAAAATAATGATTTTAGGAGAATTGCTGGTAGTGCTTCTGTTGCTATCCCTGCAACTAATAAGTCTGGTGTTAGAAAATATGATTCTACAAATGATTTGATTGTTCCTAGTAATAAGAATTACTATCAATATTTAACAGCTGGAAAAACTGGTTTTACTACTCCTGCTGGTGAATGTTTAGTATCAAGTGCTTATAAAAATGATATCGAATTTATTTGTGTTATTTTAGGAGGAAATCAGACTGTTGATAATTCTTCTTTAAGATTTTCTGAAACTAAAGAACTTTATGAATATGGATATAGTAATTATAGTATTAAACCTATTGTTAATGAAGGAAATCCTATCTACAGTATTACAATTGATAATGCTACTAAAGAAACTAAAAATTTAGATTTGATTGCACAAACCGATGTAAGTGCAATTGTGAGTAATGATTCTTCTATTGATAATTTAGAGCCTTCTATTACTTTAAATCAAAATTTGACTGCTCCAATAGAGGAAGGTACTACTATGGGATTTGCTGAATATGAAATTGATGGTGTGAAATATAATGTTAATTTGATTGCTTCTCATAGTGTTGAAAAATTTAATATATGGGATTATTCTTTCTATTTTGTAGCAGGTTTTTTATTAGTGTTGGTTATAATTTTTCTTTTAAAAATGCGAAATAGAAAATAAATAGTAAGCATTAATTATTTGCAATTTACTATAATAAATGATTTATACTAAAATTTATATAATTAAAATGTTAAGATGAAAATAATTTTATATATTGAATTTGATTTACAAGCTTAAAATGTTAAGATAAAAATAATTTTATATATTAAATTTGATTTACAAGATTAAAATGTTAAGATAAAAAATAAATTTATATATTAAGTTTTGATTTATCAGATTAAAATTATTTATATTAAGAAATAGATATTGAAAGTAAAAATTCGTTACAATTCACGGACATATCAAGGATAATAACAGCGATAAAGATAGTATTTTTCGGCTCAATACATAATTCAAGAAATTCTAAATTAATTTTTTGGCATCCTTTCACTTAGTCTTCGCTTCGCTCAACGTGAACATTTTCCAAAAAATTAATAAAGAATTTCTAAAATTACTCCAATCACATTCAAAATACTATATTTATTGCTGTTATTATCCTTGATTGCCTGTTGTAACAAAAATTCCAATGCCTATTTTTAATGTAAAAATTTTATTGATAGTCTTTTCCTAATATAATTGTTACATCTACTTTGCTTGAATTTGATTGACTATTTTGTATTGTTCCAACTCCTAACATTAGTTGTATATTATCTAGGAGTGTATCACTTGCATTTTTTTTGTTAATTATAATTGTTTTAGCTGTTGTGTTTGTTGTTCCTGTTCTTGTTACATTGTATCCTGAATCTTCTAGTTCATCTACAACCTTCTGTAATGTACTACTTTGTCCTGTTCCATTTACTACTTCTAATTTGATATCTGATTTACTTACTTTGTTTGTTGATGTAGTATTATTTGCTGTATTTGTATTGTTTGTTGTATTATTAGTTGAATTTTCTTCATTTTCTGTGGTTTCTTGTTCTAAGTCTCTATCATAAAACATTTCTTGCACTAATTTTTCTGTTTCGTCTTCATCATAGATAAATACCCAAGTACCACTGCTATTTTTATCTGTATTTTCTCCTGGTAAAGTACCTGTAATTATATTTTCTGTATTAAATTCCACTATATATGGTATATAATCTTTTGCCACATTAAAATCAATATTTGTTTGTACATTTCTTTCTGCAACATCAAGTATTTCACCTATTTTAAATATGTTTTCTGGTTTTGCTGTTTGTTTTATTGCTGCCATTATAAATTCTCTTTGTGTTCTCATTCTTCCTGTATCATTATTTCCATATTCATCTGAATATGTTTCCATATTTCCATATTTATCTGGATTATCATGTCTATATCTTAATAGTTGTTCTGCTTTGTCCCCATCAAGTAATTGTTCACCTTCTTCTAAGTGTATGTGTAAATCTTGTGTAGGGTCATCATAATTCATATCTTTAGGTACATAAAATGTAACTCCACCTATTGCGTCAACTAATTCTATTAGTGCTTCTGTTCTTATAACTACATAATATTCTATACCTAATCCTGTAATTTTGTTAACAGCTTCTAATGTTTCATCTGGTCTACTTTTTCTTCCATATAAAGCATTTATCTTTTCATATGCTGTAGCTTTTGATGGGTAATTTCCTGTGTATGTATCTCTTGGAATTGATAATAATGATGCTTTTTGGGTTTTTGGATTATATGACGCTACCATTATTGTATCTGTTAGTTCTACACCTGCTTGATCTGTACTTATCCCTAATAATAAAACTTTTAGTTCAGGTAGATTTTTCTTTGTGTTCTCGTCATGCCCAACCATAGTTGCTAGCATTCCCGATACTCCTCCACCATTTTTATATACTTTATATGCAAATACTCCTCCTGCTATTAATAATATTAAAAGAATAACTAGTAGTACTTTTTTCCATCTTTTAGTTTTTTTATTTTTTTTGTTTTTACTATTTTTTACTTTATTATCTATTCTTTTGTTCTTATTATCTTTTTTCAAAATAATCCACTCCTAAAAATTTCATGTAGTAAGTATAACAAATTTATGGGCAAAACGCAACAAATTTAGACAAATTTAAAAAATTGGAAATATTTTTTTATTTTAGATATTTACTTTATCTAAAAATACATTTAATACATTGTATTCCATCATCATTTTACCTATATTTGTTTTATTAACATTTTCATAAACACTATTTTCTGGACTTATTTCTCCTGATATATTAATTATTAATAAAGCAACATATATTATTAATATTCCTCTTATCAGTCCATATATAATTCCTCCTAATTCATTAACTTGTTTTAGGATAGGTAATTTTGTTACTAAATTTGCTAAAGCTGTTACAAATCTTAGGCCTATTTTTACTAATAAGAATAATAATATCATTACTACAAATGTAATTATATTAATTGATAATGTTCTTGCTGTTTCTGGTAACATGTTATTTTTTGCTTCTTCTATAACAGTATTACTTAACTCATTATCTTCTTGCATTATGTCATTTGCTTTTTCTAATATCGCATTTTGGATACTTTCATCTATTCCAGTAGCATTTACTATCAAATTTGTAATTGGTTGATATAAAATAAATGTTATTACTACTGCTATGATAAAAGCAAATAATTGAATTGATAATGCCACTATTCCTTTTTTATATCCTAAAAATACCGATAATGCTATAATTGCTATAATAATTATATCTATTATTAATCCCATTTCGTCCTCCTTTTTAAAGATTAATTATCTCTATTTTATCTCTGTAAATTATTCCTGCAATACTTTCTGACATAGCAACATTAGTTATTTCTTGGTTTGCAACATATCTTTTTACTAGCCATCCTCCTGTATTTATAAATTCTACTTCTGTTCCTAAATTTAGTGCAATAATATTACCATTGGTATAAACTTCTTTGGCAATTGAATTTACTGTATATGATTTTGCATTGTTGCTTTCTGTATTTACTATGTTAATAAGTGAATCTGCTGTAAATAATCCAGATGATTTTTCTTCAATAGAGGCTATATTACCATTCAATTCTATTGATTGAAATATTACTTTTTTATTATTATTATCAATTAAAGTCGTTTCTTGTTCATTTTGATATTTTGTAATTGAATCTGTGTACATACATATTAATATATTTTTATCTTGGTACTTTAAATCTGTTAATAATTTACCACTTTCACATTTATATGTATTTTCTATTGAATTTTCAGATTCTGTAGACGCTTTTTCTATAGAAATAATTTTTATATTTGATTGTATAATCGTTCCTGATGTATCTATTTCTGCTATTGCTAGGTATTTATTATCATTTGATATTGTTACATCAGTACTTCTATTATATGGTGCATATGTTTTAAATAATGGTTTTCCTTCTGTATTATACATTTGGATTACTGTTTTATTGCTTGCGTCTGATAAAACTACAGCTACATATCCATTTCTATTTACATGTATTTGTGAAATATTTCCTTCTATTGATGTTTCCCATGATATATCTTTATCTTCAATTAGATATACTTTTTGCCCTCCTATTTCTCCTATTGCTAAAAATCTATTTTCAGAACTAAATACTGGATTAGTAATTTGAATATCTAATGATTTTTCTTCATTTCCTGAATTTCCATATATAGAAAATTTATTTTTATTTAGTATCCCTATATATTTGTTAAAAGCATAAATATTACTATTTTGTATGTCTTTTAATTCTATTGTTGCTACTTTGTCTTGAACAACTTGTTTTCTAAATATATTAACATCTATCCATTCTCTTATTTCTTTATTGGCCACATAAACAGCTATAATACTAATAATTGCTATAGCTATTAGTATTATAAGAGTTAATATTATTATCTTTTTTTTGTTTATTTTTTTCTCTTCAGTTTCTATCCAAAAATCTTTCATTTTCTCTCCTTGTAGATTTTTATAGGTTTATTTTACTATACTAAATTGTTATATGTCAAGAGAAAGAGGACGTTTTTACCAATTTGGGGACGTGTCCAAAATTGGAATTTGAGATTTATAATCTCTATTTTTATGAATATAAAAATAATACTGCTTAAGAATTTTCCAATTTTGGACACGTCCCCAAATTGGTAATTTTTATTATTTGAATTATTCCTAAGTAGCCAAATATTGGATAAAGCATATTAACTAAATTTGAAAATCCAATTTTTGATACTAAAACAGAACTTATGCACATTATTATCGCAATTTGTTTATAACTTTTTTTATTATTACATGTATTTTCTAAAAAGCTAGTTCCCAAAGATATACTTGTTGTAAAAATTGAAGCTAATATTATAAATCCATATATAATTCTTAATATTTTAAACATATTTGATACTACATATACTGCTGGCATTTCTAATTTTGTTATATCTACATCTACTTTTAGTAATATCATATATATTATTATTGATAATCCTATTGTTATGATTGTTGTTATTGTTGATATTAATATAGTTTGTTTTCTGTTTTTTATATATTTTTTTAGTGTTATTATAACTGGTATTAATAATATACTGTTATAACTACAATATAATATTGCATCAAGTAACCATTTTAATCCATTTGATTTTACTACATATTTTTGTATTTCTAGTATATTTATTTCTTTTGAACATAAAAATCCAATTATAATTAAAAAAAGTATTAGTATTGGTATTAAAATGCCATTTGCTTTTATTAATCCTTCTATACTTTTGTTGAATATTATAAAGTTTAATATTGCAAGAATTATACTTCCAATTATGCTATTTATACCAAATTCTTGCTCAAAATATGCTCCGAATCCAGCTATCATTATAAAAAATGTTATTAATATGAATATATTTATTATTAAATTGATTATATTTTTTATTATGCTGTCTTTTTTTATTAATATATCTAAAAATTCTTTGTAATTTTTTATGTCGTATTTATTGATAATATTTAATGTGTTATATATTATTATTCCCATCAGTACAGATGAAATAATTATCCCAAATAGTCCTTGTATTCCATGTGAGAAGAAGAATATATTTATTTCTTGCCCAGAGGCAAACCCAGCACCTATTAGTGCTCCAATTATTACAAATACTATTTTTAATATATTTTTCATAAATAAAACCCCATATTATTTTATGGGGCTTTTAAACTTTTATTCTATTTTTTTCTTCTTCTTACTTGCCAAATAATGATTCCTACTATGATTATTATTGCTGGTATTGTGAATATTATTGCTTTTACTACTGTATCTTGTTGTTCAGTTGCTGTATAAGTTACTGTTCCTGTGCTTTTCCTTACTGTTATATCATCTTCTCTATCTACTAAATATGCTATTGAGTTTAAAACTAAATCTTTGTTTCCACCTAACATAATTGCACTATATTGTGAGTTTTGTATTAATTGATAGTCTGATATAAATACATTTTCTCCATATATTACAAGTTTTGATATTACAGCACTTTCTCCTGTTTCTTCATTTGCTGCTGAAACTGTTTTATCTAATTCTGCTCCTACTATAAAGCTTCCTGTTTCTTCTCCTTCTGCTGGTGTATCTGTTTGCATGCTTAAATCTGTTCTAAAATATGCATTTTGACTTGTTGATAATAAATCTGTTTTTTCTACATTTAAATCTTCTAGTTTATCTGTATCTATATTTATTTTTGTTGCATTTACAAATATTGGTGGCATACTATTATATAAATCTTTTGTTATTGTTGAATATTGTACTTCTGGCATTATTAAATCTGGTGATCCTGATACCATATGTTCTGAATCTGTTTCTTTTATTATTCCCGAATCAAATGCATTCACTCCATATATTGCTAATATTTTATTAACATTTGGCATATCTTCTGTAGTTGTTATTGCTGCATTTAGCCATAATATATTTTTTCCTGAATTTATATATTCTAATATTTCATTTGTTGCAATATCATCAAAGTCCTTACTTGGTGTTGTGATTACTAGTGTATCGCAATCATCTGGAATTTTCCCTTCATTTAATATATTTAGTGTTTTTATTTCGTTTATTTCGTTTCCTAAATACATATTTAAATAATTCATATTATTACTTAATGAAAAGTCGCTATATCCTTCTAGGAAATATACTGTTGGTACTTTGTCTGCTGTAACAGATATGATTGCACTTGTTAATTTTTCTTCTGCTATACTTATTGTTTCATATGTACTTGAATCATATGTTACTAAATCACTTGACGTTAATACTTTAGATTTATCTCCACATTCTACAATTATTCCTTCTGTTCCACTTTCTATTCCATATTTTTGTGCTAAATCAGGTCTATTGTTTATATCTACTGCTTCTGTAACTATTTTTTCATTTGCATTTTTAAATTGTTTTGACAGGTCTACATCTGGACTTTCGTCTGTGTATCCTATAAAATATATATTTACATTTTTGTCTATATCTTTAACTTTTTCTTTTGTTTCATCTGATAATGTATATAGTTTTTCTTGTGTAAAGTCCAATGGTGCTAATTCTAAGTTTTGCATTAATATATTTATTGCAATACATATAGCTATTATTGCTAAAATTAATATTAAAGTTTTTGTTCCATCTATTAACCATTTTTTCTTTATTGTTTGTATGAATTTATTAGGCTTTTTTTCTTTTTTGTCTGTTTTTATTTTTGAAACTTTTTCTTTCTTTTCTTTCAATTACATTTCCTCCTTTATCTTACACTTTTTCTTCTTTGCATAACTATTATTGTTAATAATATACATGCAATTGAAAAAGTTATAAACGTTACTGTATCAGCAATATCTATTTGTCCACTTGGAAATTTAGAAAACATATTAATTAATGAAAAGTTTGTAAATATTTCATTAATATTTGGTAAAAACCATGTTAATATGAAAAATCCAATTGTTATTACTCCTGCAATAATTTGATTTTCTGTTATACTAGATGCAAGTATTCCAAATGAAATATAACTTATTGCTAGTAGTAAAAAACCTAATAAAGTTACTAATGCTGTTGTTATATGTGGAGTTCCAAAAAAACATAATATTCCAAAATACATGAATGTACAAAGTTCTGTAATAACTACTATTGCTACTGCTGCTAAAAATTTTCCTAATACCATTTTTGTTATACTTACTGGTGATGTTAGTAACAATTGCTCTGTACCTGTTTTTCTTTCTTCTGCTATAGTTCTCATTGTTAATATTGGTATTATAAATGTTAATATTGTTGCTCCTGAATAAAATATATATTCAAATTTGGTACTTTGATATGTAAATACATCTAAATAGAAAAATATGCTAAACATTATTAAAAATAATCCTATAAATACATATCCTACTGGTGAGAAGAAATATGATTTAAATTCTTTTTTCATAACTGCCCACATTATTTATTACCTCCTTCAATTAGTTTCATAAATGCTTCTTCTAGTGTTGTATCAGCTTTTTTCATTTCAAAAATTGTTATATTTTCTTTTGCAAATTCATTAAATATTGTCTTTCTTAAATCTATTTCTCCTTCTGCTTCTATTATATATTGTTTTGTTCCATCCTCATTTTTTTGTGTAATCTGTACACTTTTTATTTCTTTAATTTTATTTTTTATTGTGTATATTTTATTTTCGTTGTCTTCTACTGTAACATAGATACAATTTTTATTGTTTACTCTATTTTCCAAATTTTCTGGTGTATCTATTGCTACTATTTTTCCTTTATTTATAATTATTACTTTATTGCATATTTGGCTTACTTCAGATAATATATGTGAGCTTAATATTACTGTATGTGTTTTTCCTAGTTCTTTTATCATATTTCTTATTTCTGTTATCTGTTTTGGATCTAATCCTACTGTTGGTTCATCCAATATAAGTATTTTAGGGTCTCCAACTAATGCTCCTGCCATACTTACTCTTTGCTTATATCCTCTTGATAGATTCTTTATAACTTTTTTTTCTACATCTTTTAATCCTGTCTTTTCTATTATTTGTTTAATTTTTTCTTTTCTTTCTTTTTTATTTACTTGCTTAATTTCTGCCATATATGTTACAAATTCTTTAACTGTTAGGTCTGTATATAGTGGTACTCCTTCTGGCATATACCCTATACATTTTTTAGCTTTTTTTGGTTTTTTAGTAATATCAAAACCATTAATCATTATTTCTCCTTCTGTTTGTTCTATAAACCCTGTCATCATATTCATAGTTGTACTTTTTCCAGCTCCATTTGGACCAAGTAATCCTACAATTTCTCCTTCTTTTACAGAAAAATTAATATTGTCTACTGCTGTTACTTTTCCATATTTTTTTGTAACATTTTTTAATTCTATCACAAAAGTTCCTCCTTTTTTTGTTTAGAAAAAATTTGTTTTATTTTTTCTATGTAGCTTTTTTCCTTTTATAAAGAGTTAATTTTTCACTCTGTTATATATTACCATTTTAAATTTTCAAAGTAAAGAAATTCACAAAAATTTCACATTTTTTCTTACGGATTTTCACACTTTGTGATTTTTTAATTGTAGAATTTTATTTTATTAAATTTTAAATTTTTTTGGGTGTGATTTAATTTTTTAGTGATAGATAGGAAACCTAAAAGCAATAGTTTTAATCTGTTTTTGTTTAAATCTTTTGTCAATTCATATTTTTTTGCTATTTTGCATATCTTTTATTGAAAAGAGGTTTCTATGAATTTTGTATATACTTTTTTTATTACTTTTTCTATTATCTTTTTATCTGAACTTGGAGATAAAACACAATTATTAGTTTTGTCTTTTTCAAATAAGAGTAAAGTTTCTAATGTTCTTTTAGGAGTTGTTATTGGCACTTTTTTTAGCCATGGTCTTGCTATCTTGTTTGGTAGCCAAATTGCTTCTTTTGATAATGATTTTTTTAATTTTTATTTAAAAATTATTACATATTCTTCTTTTTTGTTATTTGGCTTTATTGGTTTTTTACCTAAACATAGTGAGTCAGAAAATTCTGGCAAAGTTTCTTTTTTACAAAGATTATCTTCTCTTAAATTTAATTATGTTTTTTTGATTGCTATTAGCATTTTTGTTGGTGAGATTGGTGATAAGACTTTTTTGTCTTCTTTGGGTATGGCTCTACAATTCCCAGATTACAAGCTTTCTTTGATTTTGGGCTGTATTTTTGGGATGGTTACTAGTAATTGTATTGCTATATTTTTTGCTAAATTTATTAGTTCAAAATTAAATCATGACTTTATTGAGTTTTTGTCTAATTTTATTTTTATTGTTTTTGGTATTGTTGGATTTTTGGGATTATTTTTTGGTAATTAATGTAATCTTACGGCTATAGTAGATATAGAAATATGTTACATATTTGTCATCAAAAAAACATATATTTTTAAATTTTATGCTAAAAGCATATATCTGTTCTTTGCGTAGACATATTTTGATATATCTTTCTTTTTTCTAAATATCCCTTCTTTATATATTTATATTTATGTAATATAATATATTATAATATTTAATGTAAGGGGAGTTTTTATGTTTCTACAAAAAAGAAATAAAAATGTTTTTGAAAATAGCACATTATCTAATTTCATTATTAAAATTATTATAATGATATTTATTTTTATATCATCTATTTTTTCTTATTCTTTAGCATCTGAAAAAGAGTACTATTTGGGAGATATTAACTTAGATGGAAAAATAACACTTACAGATCAACTAGCATTATTACGTCATATATATGCACAAAAAACTACTAAAAGATCAGAGTGGATTTTAAAAGATGATTCCTCTATTAATGCTGATATTGATGAAAATGGAAAAATTGATCTAACAGATGTACTTAGTTTAGGAAGATATATATCTGCAAATAAAAGTCAGAAAATACAAACTAAGCATCCTAGTTGGTTAAATTTATGTAAAAAGATAACCAAAACCGAAACTGACAATACCTATACATTAACAATTAGAGGTTCATCTGGAGCTAAATATACTCGTGCATCTGGTAGTACAATACAAATTTCTGCTCCTGAATCTAATTATAAAATACAATTCAATGCAAATGGAGCTTCTACACCTAGTTCACAAAATTCGAAAAGAGATTTTAAAAATTGGGTATTAGATGGTGCTGGTAGTATCACTGACAAAAATTCAAGCACAATAACATACACATTCGGAAATGGTAATGCTGAATTAATACCACTTTATGAGGAAAAAGGTCAAGAAATAACTTTACCTAATACTCAAAGAACTGGATATACTTTTGGTGGATGGTATTCAGATGCTGAATTTAAAACTTTAATTGGAAATGCTGGTGAAAAATATGCACCTACATCAAACTTAACTTTATATGCTAAATGGTCTGAAAATTCACAAACACCTGTAGATCCAACTGTTGAACCTACATCTATAAAACTAAATAAATCTTTACTAAGTTTAGTTATAAATACTAGTCCTACTGAAAAATTAGAAGCTACAATCTCTCCTTCTAATGCTCAGACTCAAATAACTTGGGAAAGTAGTAATACTACAGTTGCGGAAGTTACTCAAGATGGTTTAGTAACTGCAAAATCTGAAGGTAAAACTATAATTACAGTTTCTACATCTAATGGAAAAATTGCTACTTGCCAAGTAACAGTTACTAAAGAGAATTCGCCAGAGGTCTCTACTCCTACGGTAAAAATTAAAACACCATATGAAGGTAATATAATTACAGCAGGTACTAAAATACAATTTCCTATAGCAATTGAGGGAGATAATATTACAAATGTAGATACAAGTAAAGTTAAGCTTTCTGGTTCACTTGCAAATAGTAGTAGTTTAACAGTGACCGGAAATGCAAATAGTTATGTAGCTGAAGTTACAGTAGCAGACAAAGTTGGAACACTTGGAATTTATGTTCAAGAAGGTATGGCGACAAATTCTAGTAATAAAACTAATAGTGAGGTAAAAAAGGATGAAGATTATGTATTCACTTTAAATGAAACAACTGCCTCTAATTATATTACAGTTGCTGTTGGTGTTCATAATTCTTTTTATATAAAAAGTTTTGATTACTATTTAGATGATAAAAAAGTTATAGGTGGTAGAACAACTAATGATTATACTTTTTCTGAATTGACAGAAGGTAAAACTTATAAAGTGAAGGTAAAAATTGATGTTTACAAAGATAAAACTAGTGATGATATTGTTTCAGGATGGGTGGAAAAAGATATAACTGCTGAATCAAATAATGGTCTTGAAGTTCATTTTATTGATGTCGTAGATGGTTTATATACAGCAGATTGCATTTTTATAAAAACCAAGAACGGAAAAACTATAATGATTGATACTGGAGCAGATGATGTTGAGGGAACTTTTGTAAACAATGTAGATAAAATTGATAAATATTTAAGAAAAGACAAAAATAGTAAAAGTGGCACATCATTGGTAAATTCTAAAAATGGAATTGTTCATATTGATTATTTGATATTAACACACTCTCATTTAGATCATATAGGAGGTTTTGCAGGATTAACAGGTGTACATTATAAGTCATCTAGTCCTGGGTATTTGATTGATAATAATAATATGATTAATAATGAAAAATTAAGATATGAATTTGATAATATTGTATTAGGATGTAATGTACTAACCTACAATGGTGATGAAGTTTTAAGTAACAATGGTCTACCTATTTTGGATGGTGCGGAAGGAAATAATCGCACAGCAAAATTTAAAGCTATATATTGTTATGCAAAAGAAAATGACAAATTACTTAAAGTAACAGCTGGAAATGTGTTAAAAATTGATAATTCTATTTTTAATATTTTTAATCCTTATAGGTCAAGTGATGTACCAACAAGATGGCTATACACTAGTACAGATTCTTCTGGAATCCCTACTCAAGGCATTAGAGAAAAAGCTTCCATTTTGAATTATAAAGGTGAATCGTATGGAACTACAATGAGTTCTTCTAATAATAATTCGATAGTTATTAAAATAATTGATGGCTCTAGAAAAATTTTATTAATGGGAGATTCAGAATTTATTACAGAAGAGATTTTATTGGGTGTCCCTTCTAAACAAATATTATCTAAAAATACTGCACTTTCTAATGGTCTTCAAATAGATTCATCTACAGGAGGAAACAATTCTGATAGTGTAACATTAACATCATATATTAGCTTAGTAAATGATTTGTTAAAAAATAAGTATGGAGGCTGTACTACATTAAATGAATTAGAGAAAAAATATAAAATATCACGCCTTACTGAAAAAGATTTATTTGCACAAGTATTAAAAAAAGGACACCATCATATAAGAACTTCTACCTCTATTCCTTTTTTAAATGTTGTTAGACCTAATAAAATCGTTGTAACAGGCAATCCTGACTGTGGAGGAAGTATTGTAAAATGTGTTGAAAGAGGTGTTGACTATAGAATTAGACAATATTATAATTCTACTTATGTAGGAACTCCTGGAAATAAACCTGTAAAATTAACATCCTCTAATTGGTTTAACTATGTATATGGAGTAGATGATGATAAAACAAATAAATCTAAAGGTAGTTTCTATATTTATACTACTACGGGTAGAAGTTGGAACTATACTGATCCTGATAATAAATGATTTAAAACTTATAAATCTATATATATACACAATCTTAAGAAATTAAGATTGTGTATTACTTTCTCAAAATATTTTTCATTTTTTATTGACATATGATATATTTTATGCTATTATATTTATTGTTATTTGAGATACGGGTCAGTAGCTCAGGTGGATAGAGCACAGGCCTTCTAAGCCTGGTGTCGGGGGTTCGAATCCCTCCTGGCTCACCAAAGCATTATTATACGAACCATTTAAAAAGCTAGTAGTATTAAAAATATCCTTAGCAGTATTTAGAATTGCTAAGGATATTTTTATATATCACTTATAAATTGTGGACATTCAATAAAAATCTTCTAAATTCAAATGTTTAATTCCATTTTGACTATAATTAATTTTATCCATTGTTATAACATATTTGGGAAAATTATCATTTACATATTTAAATGCTCCGAACTCTCTTTTAATCACTTCATCGCTTGATAAGTAATCTGCTACTTGTATATATTCTCTTTCTCCGAAATTTATCAATTACGAAATCTATTTTTCCTCTTTCTGTTTTCCCTATATAGAGCTCGTTTTCGAGTCAAAGACATAATTTTCACTATAATATTTCATTTTATAATAAAAAGTTCTTTAAATCCAATAGTTATTTTTTATTTTTAGAACATAAATAATTAATATACTCCTCTTTTAAAATAATTTTGTTTTCTTTAAAATAATTCTTCCAATCCTCTTTTATAATTTTTAGTTCTTCTATTGTTTCGTTTAAAGTTCCATCTTTTGTTATATCTTTCATATATACCCCTTTCATTGAGTAAAAATAAACCATTAACATTTTTTTACTTTTTCTGTAAATATATGTAATTCCTGTATATAATATATATAATTTTAAAAAAAGTCAATTCTTTTCTAATTATTTTTGATTGAAACTATTTTAATATATAACAAATCGGAAAGGGTTGATTGCTTTCCGATTCTAAAAAAAAAAGATTATAATATTAAGTCATATATTACAATCTTTTTATTTTTTCCATTGCATTATATATTCTTTTTCTCCAGTATTTGAATCTATTTGAACACCTGCATTTTTAAATCCCATTGCCATATAAAATGCTATTGCATTTCCATTTTTATCATATACTTTTAATTCTAAATTTTCATATTTTTCTTTACAATAATTTATTAACTTTCTTCCTATTCCTTTTCTTTGTTCTTGTTGTTTTACATATAAAGCTCCAATATAATTATTTTGAGACACACTAATAAATCCTTTTACTTCTTCTTTTTCTACATATACATATGTATCTGAATTAGGTATATAGTAGTTTTTTACTTTATTAAAATTTTCTAACCAATAGTCTTTTTCTATAAAATTATGTGATGCAAAATTGCCTTTTGTCCATATTGTCATTACTTTTGTTAAATCTTCTTGTTTTAAATTTCTTATCATATGTGTACCACCTCTTTATATATTTCTTATGAATTCATCTATAGAAACTGTCATTGTTTGTAGTTCTTTAATATTATCTGTTTTCTCTATTTTTTTCAATATATAATTTGAATACATTTTCAACAAAGTTACAAGTTGACTATTAGTCCATTCTTCTAATGGTTTTTCTTTACACTTATTCAATTCTCTTGATTTATTTAATTGATTAACTTCCTTTTCCACTTTAGTATTTATTTCTTTTATATTATCTAACTGTAACTTAGATAACTCTTTTACTGAATAATAGTCTCCATAACTTATACAAGATATCATTTTCTTTAGTAAGTTTGTGTAATCTTCGTTTTTTACCATTTTAAAATTCCTCTCTTTTTACTAATTATGCTCTCAGTATATTTTATTTATATCATATCTCACTGCCAGTGTGATTTTTCATCCTTTATGATATCATCAATTCCTTTATTTTTCAAGACTTTTATAGTTTTTTGTTAATATTTTCCTATTTTTTGGTTATAGTATTAATGTGTTTTAAGTATTTTTAATGCTTGTTATACTTATAATGATACTTATATTTATGGAGGGTAAGATGAGTTCTGTATTAAAATCAGATATTAATAATATTTTTGGTAAAATATTTAAAGATTATCGTACTAAAAATGGATTAACACAAGAACAACTAGCAGAAAAATTAGATATCTCTTTAAAATATATATCTAGGATAGAGAATGGTAACAGTGGTATAAAAATTCAAACATTAATAAATTATATAAATATATTAGGTATTCCTCCTAATATGTTATTTAGTAGTTTTATTACAAATAATAGTTTAAAACCTCAAATAGAGTTGAGCGATAAATTAAACTTAATGTCTCAAGAAGATATTATCTTGCTGAATGGTATTGCTGATTTATTAATTAATCATAATTAAAATATATGTTGGGCTATATTTTTATAGCCCTTTTTTCTTATTCTTCCCAAAAAGCTTTATAAGTTTTATATGCACAATAGATATCATATTTGCTAGTAACTTCATATGGAGCATGCATTGAAAGTACTGCAATTCCACAATCTATAACATCTGCTCCTTTATTAGCTAGAATATATGCTATAGTTCCTCCTCCTCCAATGTCTACTTTTCCTAGTTCTGTTAATTGATATTTTATTTCATTTTTTTCTAAGACGTTTCTTACCCATGCTACAAATTCAGCATTCGCATCAGAAGCCCCTGATTTTCCTCTCGCTCCAGTATATTTATTAAGTGTTACTCCTTTTCCTAAATATCCTGCATTTGTTTTATCTGAAACAGAAGAATATATTGGGTCAAATCCAGCATCTACGTCTGATGATAACATTTTTGAAAAACAGAAAACCCTGTCTAATAAATTTGGTTTATTTATTCCTAATTTGTTTAATATTTCTGATATAAAGAAGTCAAACATATGTGATTCCATTCCTGTGTTTCCCATGCTACCTATTTCTTCTTTATCTGATAATATACATACAGCTGTATTTTTTACATTTTTTAATTCCATAATTGCACTTAGTGATGTATATGCACACACTTTATCATCTTGTCCATATGCTGCTACCATACTCTCATCGAAACCTAAGCTTCTTGCTTTAAATGCTGGTACAATTTCTATTTCTGAGCTATTTAAATCTATTTCAGTAATTCCATATTTTTTGTTTAATATATTCAATATATTTAGTTTTACATTTTCTGATATTTTTTCTGAATTATATGGCATACTTCCTACTAATAAATTTAAGTCCTCTCCGTTTATTCCTTCTTTTAATTTCTTTTCCATTTGTTCTTGGGCTAGGTGTGGTAACAAGTCTGTTATTGTAAATATTGGATCTTTCTCATCTTCTCCTATATTTATTTCTATCTTTTCACCATTAGTTTTTACTATAATTCCATGCATACTTAATGGAATAGTTGTCCATTGATACTTTTTAATTCCTCCATAATAATGTGTTTTTAAATATGCAAGTTCAGTATCTTCATATAATGGATTAGGTTTTAAATCTAGTCTTGGGGAATCTATGTGTGAACCAATTATGTGTAGTCCATTTTCTATAGGTTCTTCACCTATTATTGCTAAATACATACTTTTTTCCCTATTTATAAAGTATATCTTATCTCCAGGTTTTAATGTTTCAAATTCCATTATATCTTTGTATCCATTTTCATCTGCTATTTTTCTTGCTTGTTTTATAAATTCTCTTTCTGTTTTTGCAGAATTTAAAAATTTCATATATTTTTCAGAATAATTATTTATTTCATCTATTTTTTCATTACTTAAATTTGCCCAACCATTCTCTTTCTTATTAAATAACTTATTTTTTAATTCTTCACTCATTTCTAATCACATTCCTTCCTTACAATCCTACCTTCTCTCTTTTCATTTGATAAGTATAACACTATTTTTTTTATTTTGCTACTATTTTTGTAAATTATTATGGCTTTTTTGTGTAATTTATATAATTTTTCTTTTTTTTATTGACTTAACACTCTTTTTTTGCTACAATCTCAGTAATAAATCATATATTTATATATTTATTTTTTGTTTATTGAACTAGATTTCTCCTTTAATAGATAGAGTCTAGTTCTTTTTACATTATAAAAGTTTTTTTCTTATTTTTTTAAAATTTATTTTCATTTATTGCAAGATTCGACATTTATTTCATTTTCTATATGTTATAGTGAATATTATTACTAAAGAAAAGGGGGGTTTTGATGTCTAGACTTATACGTGGTGCATATAGAAAATGTGGCACTGTTACTATTTCTGTTTATCAACAATTTGACAATGACTGTATGATTTTTGACGTAAAAACAGATAATGACAATGTGCTACCTGTTTCATATGTTATTGAAGATACATTGAAATCATATTAATATGATTCTATGTTTTGTTTGACTATTATAATTCTAATATGATAAAATCTTTCTAATAGATTAAATGAAAGAAGGTTTTTATATGTGTAAAATCAGAATTGGTATTTTAGGTTATGGTAATCTTGGAAGAGGTGTTGAGCTTGCTATTAAGCAAAATAACGACATGGAATTAGTTGGAGTATTTACAAGACGTGATCCAAATACTGTAAATACTATTTATTCACCTGTATATTATATAGATGATGCTAAAAATATGACTGATAAAATAGATGTCATGATATTGTGTGGTGGTTCTGCTACAGATTTACCAGTTCAAGGGCCTGAATTTGCAAAATTATTTAATACTGTTGATAGTTTTGATACCCATGCAAAAATTCCTGAATATTTCAAAAATGTTGATAAGAATTCAATCGAAAGTAAACATGTTTCAATTATTTGTGTAGGATGGGATCCTGGATTATTTTCTATTCAAAGAAGTTTATTTGAGTCTGTTTTACCTAATGGAAATTCATATTATTTTTATGGAAGAGGATTAAGTCAAGGACATTCTGACGCTGTTAGAAGAGTTCCTGGTGTAAAAAATGCTGTTCAATATACAGTTCCTTATGATGAAGCTGTAGAAAGAGTTAGAAATGGTGAAAATCCTCAATTTAAATCTGTTCGTGAAAAAATGTGGAGAGAATGTTTTGTTGTAGCTGAAGATAGTGCAGATAAAAATTTTATAGAAAAAACAATAAAAGAAATGCCTAATTATTTTGATGAATATAATACTGTTGTTCATTTTATTTCGGAAGAAGAATTTAAGAAAAATCACTCTTCTATGCCACATGGTGGATTTGTCTTAAGAAGTGGATTAACTGGTCCTAATAATACAACAAAACAAATAGCAGAATTTTCTTTAAAATTAGAATCAAATCCCGAATTTACAGCTAGCGTTTTAGTTGCATATGCTAGAGCAAATTATCGTTTATATAAAAAATCTGACTTTGGTTGTAAAACTGTTTTTGATATTGCTCCTAGCTTGTTATCTACAAAAGGTAGTGAAGAATTAAGAAAAGAATTATTATAGTTTTATTTATAGTTAAATGATTTTTAAAAAATCATAATAACACTAATTATAATTGGGCTTTGATATTATAACAAAGAATCTTCAAAGCCCAATTTTTTAATTATTTTTATCTTTTTCTTTTAAATATTTTATATACTCTGACTTTTTTATTATCTTCTTATTATTAAAATATTGTTTTAATTCATCTTTTTTTATCATAATTTTTTTAATTATTTTATTGTTACTAAAATCTTTCATTTATGTTTTCTCCCCTAACATTATTATTTATCAAATTAATTTTACAATATTCGACATATAATATGTCAGTGGCTACTGTGGTTAGGTACACAAAAAAACTGGCTTTAACCAGTTTTTTCGTCATTATCAATCTCCTCAAGCTTATTTTTTACTTGCATAAATGTATTAAAACTCATACTAATTATATCCAGTGCTTTTGTTACTTCTTTATTGTCATTTAAATTAGTTTCTTCAATTATTTGTTTAAACGTTTTCTTTTCATAAAATTTTAATACAAATACTTTATAAAAGTCGATTTTATATCTGTTTTTATATCTTTCATTTAAATTTTTTACTATTTTTTCATATTCTTTTACTATATCTATATTCTGATTATTTTCTATGAATTTTTTCATTTCTCTGTATTTTGATTCATCATCATTATTAAACATAAATACATCTTTTACATCTGCATTTCCTGTTACTACTAATGCCCCAAAACCAGCTCCTAACATAGCAACTATTGGGTTGACATATGTTAATATGTAAAATGATATAAAGACTGCTGTACTCCAAAATAAGCATAGATATTGTGATTTATAATGCATAGGATTATTTAAATTCTGTCTTACTACCATGAAAACTATAAGTAGACATATTATCTGTTGTACTGGAACTTTCATAGATAATCCTATAATAATTATTACAATTAATTCAAAAATATTAAATAATCTACTTTTTATGTTTTTCATTAGTTATCTTCTCCTATTTATTATTCTCCATCTTCTGTATCGCAGAAGAACCATGCAGACCATATTGGCATATTATCACCTCACATTCATTATATATATACAAACCAAATCTGATAGAAATATAAATATATACATCAAGATAAGGCTTATATTTCTTAATGTAATACTTCTTATTTTTCTTGCCTCTTCTTTAGTTCTATTCCATAAATGCCTGTAAGTTTTATATGCTATATTTATTTTATTTTTTATTAAGAATATCATTATAAGTATCGTAATTTTTTCTAAAATACATGCTAACATATAGTTTGGAATTAAAAAGTAATATATACATGACATTAGAAATAGAATTAAAAAAGGAATAGTTATTACAAAGGAATCTATTAATTGGATTTCTTTTTTATATAATAGTCTTAAAATTATATATTCTATGACTATAAATAAAATATAAAATAATGTTTGATATTTAAATATTATAAGAGTTACTATATAATCTATTAGTAATAGTA
Organism: uncultured Clostridium sp.; assembly: GCA_946497905.1. Taxonomy (GTDB): domain Bacteria; phylum Bacillota; class Clostridia; order TANB77; family CAG-508; genus CAG-269. The sequence goes on along the minus strand of CAMMMI010000001.1, from coordinate 28,004 downwards.
TAAAAAATATTACTCTTCTAGTTTGTATTTTCTTTGAATAAATTATAAATAAACTTAAAAATATTACATCTGGTATTACACCTATTAAAATACTTTTTATCATAATATCCATATATAATCTCCTTTGTACTAGCTTTTTAATTTTATTCCCAATTTTTAAAATTAGAACTAATTTTTTATATTGTTTTAAATGTTAAATATTTACATTTAAAATATAGCAAATTAGCTTGACATGTGCATTTAACGTGTGTATAATAGAAATAGGCATATTTTTAGTGTATGCTCAACGAGAGAAAAGATAGCCGATCGCCAAATCCTATCTATCTTTTCTCTTTTTTAATATTATACATAAACTTTTACAAATTGTACAGTAAAATATTAAAAAAAATCTAAAAAAAGGTTATTTTGTCGATTTTTTTGTTATTTTGTCATATTATTAATGTCATTTTTTTATCAGACTTGTATTTCTTCTTCTAATTCTATAATTTTATAAATATAAAAAACTTTTATAATATTCCCTCCTTTCTTTTTTCGTTAATTCCAGTTAATGTTATTTTTCTTTTTGTTTTATCACTATTAGTGATATTTCCTCCTATTTATTGTATCTTTAGCACATGGACTTTCTAATCTGCTATTAACTGTTGTTAATATATAACATTTTTCGTCCTTTGTCAACATATTTTTTAAAATTATTGACCATAGTTAATAATTTGTGATATACTATTTTTTGAAAGGAGTTGATTTTTCAATGAATTTTGATAAAAAGGCTTTTTCAAAAATCCTTATAAAAATTAAAAATAAGTATGGTTCTATAAATAAAATGGCTGAATCGACTGGGGTTACCTCTGCTTATATTTCTAAATTAATTAGATTAATTTATAAAAAAGCTCCTTCCCCAGAGATTTTGAAAAAAATAGCTGATAATTCTAAAGGTGTAGTTTCTTATTATGAATTATTAATTATTTGTGGTTATATTGATAAAAATTTGCTTTCTGATGATTCCTCAGAATTTATTAGAAATAACCTTAATGGTGAAAGTAATGTTTTATTTAATATACCTATTATATCAAAAATTTCATTGGGTAATTCGATAATAGATAATGAATATTTAGAGGGCTATTTGCCATTAGATCCAAATATTTATGATATGAAAATGCCTGATGATTATTTTTATCTAAAAATTACTGATGAAAGTGTAAATTTGAAGGTTCATAATGGTGATTATGTTCTTATACATAAACAAGATTTTGCTGAAAATAATGATATAATTGTTGGTATTATTGATGATTTTGTGTTTATTAGATTGTATAAAAAAATTGATGGCGAAACTATTGCTTTAGAAGCTGTTAGCTCTTATTCTATTGATACTATTTTGGTTAATTCTACTAATTTTGATAGTTTGAAAATAGTTGGTAAGGCAATAGGGCAATTTGGTAAATTTTAAAGTGTTTTATTGTGTATTTTATAGTTATGTATAACTTTTTAAGGAGTTAATGTTTTATGGATGATAAGATTCAAAAATTTAGACAATTATTAGAAAAAAGTAATAATATAATTTTTTTTGGTGGCGCAGGTGTTTCAACTGAAAGTGGAATTCCTGATTTTAGAAGTAAAGATGGCTTATATAACCAGAAATATGACTATCCTCCTGAAGAAATATTAAGCCATTCTTTTTTTATAAATAATACAAGTGAATTTTATAAATTTTATAAGGATAAAATGAATTCCTTGAATTATAAACCTAATATAACTCATATGAAATTAGTAGATCTTGAAAATACTTCCAAATTGAAAGGCATTATTACACAAAATATTGATGGTCTACATCAAAAAGCAGGCTCTAAAAATGTTTATGAATTGCATGGAAGTGTACTTAGGAATTATTGTATGAAGTGTGGAAAATTATATAATGCAGATTATGTATTTAATTCTAATGGGATTCCTTTATGCTCTTGTGGAGGAATTATAAAACCTGATGTTGTATTATATGATGAAAACTTGGATTCAAATATATTAAAAAATTCTATATTGGCTATTCAAAATGCAGATTTATTGATAGTTGCTGGAACTTCTTTAACTGTGTATCCAGCAAGTGGATTAATTAATTATTTTAATGGTAATAATTTGGTACTGCTAAATAGAGATTCTACTCCTTATGATTATATGGCTGATTTGGTTATAAATGAAAGTTTAGGTGAAGTATTTGAAAAAATTTGATTGAAGGTATTATTTTAAGATTACATTCTCTGCAAATATTAAATTAAAACAAAATTGAAAAGAGGATTTTACCTCTTTTTTTATTGAATGTAATATTAAATATATTAACACAAATATAAAAAAATTTTTAAAAAGTTTGATAAAATAAAAAAGGCTTAAAATAGCCTAAAAACAATTTAAGGAGCTTGTAAAAAGCTCCTTTTTCTGGTCGAGGTGAGGAGAATTTACTTTTGAGAATTACCTATTTTCTAGCAATTCGACATTTTTTGAATGTAGTTTGAATGCAGTTGAATGAATTTTATTGAAAAATTTTTTAAATGTTTGTATAATTGTCTTAAAGAAAAGCTATAAGAGGTGGAAAAATTATGAAAATTAGATGCTTAAAATGTAATGATATAATTGAATCTTTAAGTGTTCACGATTATAAAAAATGTAAATGTGGGGCATGTTCAATTGATGGTGGAAATGAATATACAAGAATTGGTGGAGATTTTAAATACATACATTGGGTATATGATGATGGATATGAAGAAGAAATACTTACTAAAAATAATTAATTGTGGATATTGAAAAATATATCATAAGCTTATTTATGATTTTACAAAATTTGTAATTTTAAATTTATTAATTTCTGCTTAGAATTCGGCCGAATATTTTTAGAATTCAGCCGGACTTTTTTGAATTTTGGCCGATATTCGCCCGGAATTCGGCCGAATATTTTTAGAATTCGGCCGGATTTTTTTGAATTTCGGCTGATTTTTGTCCGGAATTCGGCCGAATATTTTTAGAATTCGGCCGGATTTTTTTGAATTTCGGCCAATCATTTTTTAAAATTAGAAAATTTTAAATATTTAATCATCTTTATTTAAAACCCATATAGAATTTGTACGACTTCCAATATTTTTTATTTTTTTCTCTTTATTTTGCAAACATTCAATTAATAAATATTTAATCCTTCTTTTTTTCTTATCTTCAGATAAGAATTCTGGCATTTTATCAAGTAACAAATCATTTATTTCATTTCTTGTTGCTTTACCATATGTCTTTATCAATTCTACTATCATTTGTTTATACATATCATTACTTAATCCACGATTTTTTATATATTTTGCTTTTTCATCTGTTATTTCTGAAATTTCTTTAGAAATATATAAGTTTGGATATCTTCCTTCTACTAATTTTTCTTTTTTTAATAAATCAGACTCCTGCTTTGCTATATGTATTCCTTTTTGAACTCTATCTAAAAGCATTACAATACCAATATCTAAATCAGTTTTTTCAAAAAGCATTTTTGTATATTTTTCATCTAATATTTTTCCATACAAAGTTACTTTTACTCTTCCCTCTACTGATAAATCATAGTCTGGCATAGGAAAGAATTTTTGCTTTTGATTATTAAATACTCTTCTTATGCCACTTCCAGCAGTATCAATCATATTTAAATTAACCATAGCATTTGCTAAAAACGGATTTCTATAATATGGAGGAACATAACTTTCATCTAGTAAAAATTTGTCAACATTTTGAGGAATAAAACTTCCTTCATTTATAAAAATTAATTTTTCTTTCATTTCTAATATATTTATTCTACCATGTTTTCTGTAATCTTGATGAGCGATTGCATTGTTTAATAACTCTCTTAAAGTATAATTATCATATTGATCCACTTCGTTGGGAAATAATGTTATTTCATTAACCATATATCTATATCTTAAATTTCTAATTTTATTTTTTGCTTTTTCAACATTTACTAAAAATGGAATTGTAAAGTGTTCATAATCTAAAATTTCTCCATTCTCTTGTAATTTCCACGTTATTTGCGGAATAAAATCTTCAAACAAATAACTATTTTCTTCTTTTCCAAGTAATAGTAAAGCTGTACGAGTCACTTTACCATTTAATAAAACCTTCGCTTTATTTAGAAATGTAATATCATCCATATTATCCACTTCTTTAGCAATTTCTTTATCTTCATTTTTCTTTTTAAATTGTTCTCTTGCTTTTAAAATGGCTTCTTTGTCTAAATCATCTACTGTCAAACTTTCTATAATCTGTCTTGACCAATCGAAATTCATTGTTGACTTAATTTGATCAGATTTCATTTGATTTAAAGGGACTAAATCCTCATCATTTCTATCATAAGCAAATCCTCTCCATGTTGTGGGAATTCCCATAGCTGCTGGTATTTTAAACATTATTACTCTTTTATTATCTTCTACAAATAATTCAAAAATATCCAAAAAAGTAATTCCATCGTTAGTTCCTTTTGTAATTTCTTTTTTTAACTTATTCAAATTTCCATTGTTTCTATATTTAGTATTAACAAACTCGTGAGTTTTATCTTTAATTCCAAAGATTAACCATGAATATTGCTTTCCAACCAAGTTAGCAGCATTACTCAATGCAGAAAAATATTTTCCGAGTTTTTCAAAATCAAAACTATTATTTGCTTCTTTATATTCTATACACTCATTTTCATCATTTTTTAATAATGAAAATAATATTTGTTTAAGTTCTGAATCTTCCATTAAGATTTACTCCTTCCTATAATCTACTCATTATATCAATATACTCTCCAGCAGTTAATACTGTTTTAGGCAAATGTAATTGAGTATAATAAGTATCTTTATTTTTTTGATATATAGCATCTATAATTTTACAATTTTCATCTTTATCAATTGTCATTACTAAACCAAGCACATTATATTTTTGTGATAATTTTGTAGTATATAAAGCAATTCTATCAGTTGCATCAAGTGGCATTTCTTCATCATCAAAAGAATCAATCTCAACAATTATAATACTATTTTCTAAATTTTTAACTTTCATTATAATTTGTGGTTTAGGATCTTTGCTGTTTTCAAAATCATTAAACATGCTTTCTATTTCTAGCATTGAAATATTTGTATTTGTTATAGTTTGTCCAAAAGTAGTTTTTCCTACACCACAACATAATTCGTTTATTGCTGTGCTTAGTGTAGTATCATTTTTATAGATTTCTTTTACTTTATCCATTCTCTTTTTTGTAAAGTTATATTTGTCTTTAATAGCAGATATATCAAGTGTATCTCTATTTGTTTCATCTACAAAAACATCTGGTGTTCTTCCAAGTAAATAATCTATTGAAACATTAAAAATTGTAGCTAGTTTTTTTATTGCTTCTATATTTGGCTCTCTCATATCTAATTCATATTTTGATATTGCTGCAGGTTCTACTCCTAATCTTGTAGCAATATCTTTTTGAGTAAATCCATTTTTTTCTCTTAAATACTTTATTCTTTCGCCATTTGTCATAATTTTTTCTCCTTCTCAATTTATGTTTAAATTTTATCATATCCATTTTGGAAAGTCAATAATCGTTGAAAATTAAATATTTTTTATATAAAAGTTTTAGAAAGTTTAAAAAATTTTGAAAAAGGTATTGACAATATATCCATTTTGGATTATTATATAAATATCCAAAACGGATACAGATAAATTTGAAAGGAGGTATGCTATAAAAATAAAAATATGAATAAGATTTATTTTTTTACTTATTAAGTATCCAAAATGGATTATAGAAATTTCAAAGGAGGACAAAATTATGAATGAAAATTTTAGTGAAGAACTTAAGAAAGAATTAGTAAAACAAGCTATAAAGAGCTTAGATGACCCATTTAAAATGCTAACTGTAAAAGATGTAGCAAAAGATTTGTATATGGGAGAAAACAAAACAAACGAAATATTTAATCGTGCAGATTTTCCATCTGTGAATATTGGCAAAACAAGAAAAATACAAAAAATTGCTTATATTCTGTGGAAGATGGAAAAAAGGATTGATGTTATATGAAAAATTTAAAAAGCATTTATACAAAAGTACACTTTGTCGAGCAGACTTTTGCACAAATGCCACATAAAGATATTCGCAATCTTTATATAAATAGTATATCATTTTTCCTTATTTTTAACAATAGAAAATTAAGTAGAAATACTGGAAAGTGAGTAAATTATGGAAAAAACAAAAAGATATTATTGGATAAAATTAAAAACTGATTTCTTTAATTTAGCCGAAATAGATTTCTTATTATCACAAAAAGATGGTTGTCAGTATATCGTTTTGTATCAAATGCTATGCCTACAAACTGCTAATAATAATGGAGAATTAGCATCACGAGTTGGAGAAATGATTATTCCCTATGATCCAGAAAAAATAGTAAGAGATACTAAATATTTTAGTAAAGATACTGTTATAGTTGCTATGGAACTATTTAAAAAACTAAATTTAATTTATACAGATGATGGAATTTGTTTAAAAATAGCTGGATTTGAAAATATGGTAGGTAGTGAAACTGGTTGGGCAAAACAAAAAAGAGAACAAAGAGAAAAGCAGAAATTATTAAGTGGACAATGTCTACCAAATAGTCCACAAGAGATAGATATAGATAAAGAGTTAGATATAGAGATAGATGAAGATATAGAAAATAATGGATTGAATGATGGATTAGATTTAATTAATTTAAAATTAAATAAAACAAATTTAGTTCAAAAAGAAACAGCAAAATATAATGTAATTTTTAAACAAAAGAAAATATATTTTGAAAACTCAGAGTACTTACCAAAAAGTGTACTAACTCAAATAAAACTATATCAATTGGCAGTAAAAAGGTTATACGATAATAAACAGGGAGAATTATTGGAAAAAGTAACTTTACCTATACTAGAAAAAGTATTTGGTAATATCTTAAAAAATAAAAATATCGAAAACATAATAGAATATTATATTTCAAGTTTGGTTAATGAACTTGCAAAATAGGAGGTCAAAATTATGAAGAGAAAAAGAAGAAGAGGAAATGGCGAAGGCACAATATTTGAAGATAAGAAAAATAAAAGATGGATTGGTCAATATATATATGGAACATCTGTAGATGGAAAAGTCATTAGAAAATCAGTATATGGAAAGACTCAAAAAGAGGTCATAAATAAATTAAATGAGATTAAATATAAAATGAATAATGACATGTATATAGAAAAAAATGGAATTAAATTAGTAAAAATTATGGAAGATATAAGAGAAGAAAAATTGGCATCTAATACAATTTCAGGTGGTCAATATGCTAGATTAAAATGGACTATCAATAAAATTAAAAATAGCAATATTGGAAATATGAAAATACAGGATATAACCAAAGATGATATTCAAGAATTTTTAAATTCTATTAAAGATTTAAGTGATTCGTATATCAAGAAAATTTATGAACAATTTGTACAAGCATATCGTAGAGCAGAAATAAAAAAATACATTTCATATAACCCAATGTATGAAGTTATAAAACCTAAAAGTAATAAACAAACAAAAGTGGTTGAAGCATTAAATATCAATGTGCAAAAAGAATTTACACAATATTTGAATAAAGTTTCAATAGAAAACGAACCATATAAAAATATATTTTTACTACAAATGTATATGGGATTAAGAATAGGCGAAGTACTTGCATTAAGCAAAGAAAATATTGATTTAGAAAATAAACTTTTATATGTTAAGAGAACACTAACAAATGACAAAGAATTTGCCATTATTTTAGGAAATAAGACAAAAACGTATTCAGGTAATAGAACTTTACCTATACCAGATTTTTTAGTTCCAATTTTTGAGGAACAATTAAAATATACAAATGAAAATTTACACAATTTAATATTTACAAATAATGATAGTTATATAAGAACATCTGCAATTAATAAAGAACTAAAAAGAATTTTCAAAGAAGAATTAAATGTAGATTCAAAAAATATTAGTACCCATTGTTTAAGACATACTTATGGAACAAGATGTATTGAAGCAGGAATGACAGCAGTCGTTTTGCAAAGATTAATGGGACACAAAGATGTAACTGTAACTTTAAATACATACACATCTGTGTTTAATAAATTTAAAGAAAATGAACTTGAAAAGGTAAATACTTATTTAAATAATAACCAATTAAATTTTGTGAATAACAGTAATTAAATACCAAATATATAGTATTGCAAGCTTCCTATTTGTAAGTACAAGTACTACAAATAGAGCTTGCAAACTTGGGAGAACCCAAACCCCTTTAATTTGTTTTAGGGAAAACGAGGAGGAATAGAATGCCCAAAGATAAGAAAATAAATATACGATTAACTGAAAAAGAAAAAGCATAATTGAATCAAAAGCAAAGAAATGTAATATGACAATTACAAAATTTATTGTAAGTTCGTGTTTAAAAGATAAAATTATTATAGTAAAAGGACTAGATAAAGTAGATAGTGAGCTTCGAAGAATAGGAAATAATATTAATCAATTAACAAGACTTGCAAATGAAAAAATAATTACAGTAGTTGACTTGAAAGAACTGCGAATGGAAGTGAATAATATATGGCAATTATTGAAGCAATTAGTTCAAAAGCAAACTTAAAAACAATTATAAACTATGTTACACAAGACAAGAAAACAAATGCTAATTTGATAACAGGAAAAGATTGTTTAGCTGAAAGTAGTTTAGAAGAAATGTTATATACAAAAGAATTATATAACAAGAATAATGGCAGACAGTATATTCATATTATTCAATCATTTGCCCCAAAAGATAATTTATCTGCAGAACAAGTTCATAATACCGGTATTAGATTAGCAGAAAAATTCAATGGATACCAGGTATTAGTTGCAACACATATTGATAAAAAACATTTGCATAATCATTTAGTTGTAAATTCAGTTTCATTTGAAAATGGATATAAAATTCAAATGAGTAAAAAGGATTTACAAGATTTAAAAGATTATTCAGACAAGTTGTGCTTAGAGATAAGAGCTTCAGTTATACCTAAAAAAGAAAATACACAATACATAAAAAGAAATGAATATAGAGTTGCTGAACAGGGTAAGAGTTGGAAATTTAAGTTAATAAATGCAATTGATTTATCACTGGCAGAAAGTAGTAACAAAGAGCAATTTATAAAATTAATGAATAAGTTAGGTTATCAAGTTAATTGGACAGATACAAGAAAATACATTACATATACAACGCCTGAAGGATATAAGTGTAGAGATAATAAATTATATGATAAAAAATATTCAAAAGGAGCAATGGAAAATGAATTTAGAAGAATTGAAAAAGAACAATCAAATAATACAAGAAAATCAAGTAGTTCCATCAATAGTAAAGATGGATTATTATCTAATAGAGCCAGAGATAATAAAGGATTTATATCAAATGGAACAAGCAATAGTAGAAGATATAACAATTATGAAAAAGAAAGTACAAGATACACTAGAAAGATTATTAAAGGACAATATACAGATGAACAAGGAAATGCAAAAATTAGTGGCACAAGAAGTGAAAAATCAATTTTACAACTTGAAACAAGAATTGAAAAAAACGGAAGAGGAACAGAAAAGCAAGATTTCCAAAATAAAATGGAAAACAGGGTTAATAACATTCTTGGTGGGATTATTGCTATCAGCAATATGGTTTCTAACTCACAAATAAATCATAGACCTAAAATAAGAATTAGAAGATATAGAACTTTATCAAAACAAGCTATGAAAGAATATGCAATTAAAAAAGCTAATTCTAGTGGTTTTGATTGGTTTGATGAAGAGGAAGAAATGTAAATAAAAATATAATGACTTTGAGATGAACCCAATTGTTGTATTTTTTGGATAATTATAGAAAATATTATGTAAATATGCTATAATAAAAGTATGAGGTACATACCTTTGTAAAAAATTTTTTCTATCACATATAATTAAGGAGGAAAAGCACATGAAAGGACAGGAAAAATTGAAAAATTTAATTCGGGAGGTGATAAATCTCATTATTAAGTTCTTCAAGCCATATGGTTTATCAGATGAGATGCTCATTATTCCTGAAAGTGTAAAGCGGATGGGATTTAAAGTGGGTTTCATGAATCTGGGAATGACCGTAATCGCCCTTGTTTTTGCATTTATGCTTAAAGCGACAAACATGATGATTGAGTACAGGTTGATTTTGCTTGGAATCATATTATTTATGTTATATCGTGGGCAGCAAGTTGTAAGGGAAGCATTTTATCTTTTTGAAAGCTCTGAAAACAAGAAATTTGAACTCATTTTTGAGGATGAAATTGTATTCAGAGGTAGTCAAATCATCGGCAAGACAGCAAATAAGGTTTTGAAGTATAACACATCAAATAAATTGTATAAAGTAATGAGCAATGAATCGGTGTTAAATACTATTAAGAACTATTTGCAAAATCTGTGGCGACAGAAAATTCAACATACATTTGATGTATTTGAAATGATTAGTGTAATAATTATGCTAGCTGTAGCCATAATAACCAACACATCTATTTCACAAGTTGTTTTTATTCCTCTGATTTTCATATTTGTGCTTATTTCTTTCTTTAGTTCAGCATATATTAGTTTGAATAGAGAAGCATATTATAAGAAACACAGAGAGTATAACAACGAACAGTCTTTGATAGTAAATGATTTACTTCGTGTTCCTGTAATTGTCAAAGATGACTTGGATATGAGAATCAATAAATTTCAAAAGACTGTTATTGCGAGCAATGAGAATGTTACAAAGTTCCACAAGAAGATGAATTTGTCGAGATTATTTGTAACAATAATGGAAGCACTTAGTCAGTATGGAATTATAATATTCTATCTGTTAGGAGTCGAGTGGAGTAGTATCAATTTAGCTACTATAACAGAAATTACTGCAACACTTCTGATTGTTGAAACAGCATTAGGACAGATTAGCAGAATTGCTGAAACTTTGAACAATCACAATGAAAGGTTAATCATACTGGAAAAAGAAGAAAAGGATATGTCATTAATTTTAGATGTGTATCATAATGAATCTGCAAAGGTTTCTATACCTAAAATTGTTGACAATATAAGAATAAATCCATTCTCGATTCAGTATTTGGAGGAATCCGAGAACGATAAACCTTTCACATTAATTTCAAAAAAGCAGATACACATTAATAACGGAGAGGTTGTTATTCTGTACGGACCATCTGGTAGTGGTAAATCGACATTTATGAAGATGTTAACCGAAAGAATCAGATTGGAAAAGAGTACAGAGATACCCTCGACATCACGATTTTTGTTCTATGATGAAAAGTTGAAGTTTGGTAGTTTGAGTATTTTTGAAGAGCTGTTCTGTTGTAATGAGAATCCAGATCTTGCAAAAATGCAAAAGATTTTAGAGAATCTCCATTTGTGGTGTGAAATAAAATCTAATTGCTTTGATGTATGGAAATGGATGAAAGAAAAACAATTTGAGCAGTCGCTTTCAAATGGACAGAAACAGAGACTTATTCTTGCAAAGATGCTATACTGGTTAGATGATGAAATTGATGTTATTGTTTTGGATGAATGTACATCAGGTCTTGATGATAAGACGGAATCTGATTCTGCTGATGCAGAAAAAATTTTGGAGTACATTGTGAGGTATGCTAACTCGGATAAAAAACGAATTGTAATTATTTCAACTCACCAAAACATTGATGGATTCAAAAGTAAACTTGCTAATGAGTACACATTTAGAAACTTACAGTTTGCAAAGGCTGGAGAATTTAATTTAGTAAAAGAGATTTAACACATTTAATCTACTGTTTTTTCGATTAGGAAGGTACATTGTACTTTCCTAATTTTAAATAATTAAAAAATATTTATATGCTTATAAAATTTGAATGCAATTATTACATTCAATTGTAGAAATCTGAATGTAATTTTGAATGCAGTAACACAAATATAGAGAAATTTTGAAAAAGTTTGAGAAAAGAAAAAAGGCTTAAAATAGCCTAAAAACAATTTAAGGAGCTTGTAAAAAGCTCCTTTTTCTGGTCGAGGTGAGGAGAATTTACTTTTGAGAATTACCTATTTTCTAGCAATTCGACATTTTTTGAATGTAGTTTGAATGCAGTTGAATGAATTTTATTGAAAAATTTTTTAAATGTTTGTATAATTGTCTTAAAGAAAAGCTATAAGAGGTGGAAAAATTATGAAAATTAGATGCTTAAAATGTAATGATATAATTGAATCTTTAAGTGTTCACGATTATAAAAAATGTAAATGTGGGGCATGTTCAATTGATGGTGGAAATGAATATACAAGAATTGGTGGAGATTTTAAATACATACATTGGGTATATGATGATGGATATGAAGAAGAAATACTTACTAAAAATAATTAATTGTGGATATTGAAAAATATATCATAAGCTTATTTATGATTTTACAAAATTTGTAATTTTAAATTTATTAATTTCTGCTTAGAATTCGGCCGAATATTTTTAGAATTCAGCCGGACTTTTTTGAATTTTGGCCGATATTCGCCCGGAATTCGGCCGAATATTTTTAGAATTCGGCCGGATTTTTTTGAATTTCGGCTGATTTTTGTCCGGAATTCGGCCGAATATTTTTAGAATTCGGCCGGATTTTTTTGAATTTCGGCCAATCATTTTTTAAAATTAGAAAATTTTAAATATTTAATCATCTTTATTTAAAACCCATATAGAATTTGTACGACTTCCAATATTTTTTATTTTTTTCTCTTTATTTTGCAAACATTCAATTAATAAATATTTAATCCTTCTTTTTTTCTTATCTTCAGATAAGAATTCTGGCATTTTATCAAGTAACAAATCATTTATTTCATTTCTTGTTGCTTTACCATATGTCTTTATCAATTCTACTATCATTTGTTTATACATATCATTACTTAATCCACGATTTTTTATATATTTTGCTTTTTCATCTGTTATTTCTGAAATTTCTTTAGAAATATATAAGTTTGGATATCTTCCTTCTACTAATTTTTCTTTTTTTAATAAATCAGACTCCTGCTTTGCTATATGTATTCCTTTTTGAACTCTATCTAAAAGCATTACAATACCAATATCTAAATCAGTTTTTTCAAAAAGCATTTTTGTATATTTTTCATCTAATATTTTTCCATACAAAGTTACTTTTACTCTTCCCTCTACTGATAAATCATAGTCTGGCATAGGAAAGAATTTTTGCTTTTGATTATTAAATACTCTTCTTATGCCACTTCCAGCAGTATCAATCATATTTAAATTAACCATAGCATTTGCTAAAAACGGATTTCTATAATATGGAGGAACATAACTTTCATCTAGTAAAAATTTGTCAACATTTTGAGGAATAAAACTTCCTTCATTTATAAAAATTAATTTTTCTTTCATTTCTAATATATTTATTCTACCATGTTTTCTGTAATCTTGATGAGCGATTGCATTGTTTAATAACTCTCTTAAAGTATAATTATCATATTGATCCACTTCGTTGGGAAATAATGTTATTTCATTAACCATATATCTATATCTTAAATTTCTAATTTTATTTTTTGCTTTTTCAACATTTACTAAAAATGGAATTGTAAAGTGTTCATAATCTAAAATTTCTCCATTCTCTTGTAATTTCCACGTTATTTGCGGAATAAAATCTTCAAACAAATAACTATTTTCTTCTTTTCCAAGTAATAGTAAAGCTGTACGAGTCACTTTACCATTTAATAAAACCTTCGCTTTATTTAGAAATGTAATATCATCCATATTATCCACTTCTTTAGCAATTTCTTTATCTTCATTTTTCTTTTTAAATTGTTCTCTTGCTTTTAAAATGGCTTCTTTGTCTAAATCATCTACTGTCAAACTTTCTATAATCTGTCTTGACCAATCGAAATTCATTGTTGACTTAATTTGATCAGATTTCATTTGATTTAAAGGGACTAAATCCTCATCATTTCTATCATAAGCAAATCCTCTCCATGTTGTGGGAATTCCCATAGCTGCTGGTATTTTAAACATTATTACTCTTTTATTATCTTCTACAAATAATTCAAAAATATCCAAAAAAGTAATTCCATCGTTAGTTCCTTTTGTAATTTCTTTTTTTAACTTATTCAAATTTCCATTGTTTCTATATTTAGTATTAACAAACTCGTGAGTTTTATCTTTAATTCCAAAGATTAACCATGAATATTGCTTTCCAACCAAGTTAGCAGCATTACTCAATGCAGAAAAATATTTTCCGAGTTTTTCAAAATCAAAACTATTATTTGCTTCTTTATATTCTATACACTCATTTTCATCATTTTTTAATAATGAAAATAATATTTGTTTAAGTTCTGAATCTTCCATTAAGATTTACTCCTTCCTATAATCTACTCATTATATCAATATACTCTCCAGCAGTTAATACTGTTTTAGGCAAATGTAATTGAGTATAATAAGTATCTTTATTTTTTTGATATATAGCATCTATAATTTTACAATTTTCATCTTTATCAATTGTCATTACTAAACCAAGCACATTATATTTTTGTGATAATTTTGTAGTATATAAAGCAATTCTATCAGTTGCATCAAGTGGCATTTCTTCATCATCAAAAGAATCAATCTCAACAATTATAATACTATTTTCTAAATTTTTAACTTTCATTATAATTTGTGGTTTAGGATCTTTGCTGTTTTCAAAATCATTAAACATGCTTTCTATTTCTAGCATTGAAATATTTGTATTTGTTATAGTTTGTCCAAAAGTAGTTTTTCCTACACCACAACATAATTCGTTTATTGCTGTGCTTAGTGTAGTATCATTTTTATAGATTTCTTTTACTTTATCCATTCTCTTTTTTGTAAAGTTATATTTGTCTTTAATAGCAGATATATCAAGTGTATCTCTATTTGTTTCATCTACAAAAACATCTGGTGTTCTTCCAAGTAAATAATCTATTGAAACATTAAAAATTGTAGCTAGTTTTTTTATTGCTTCTATATTTGGCTCTCTCATATCTAATTCATATTTTGATATTGCTGCAGGTTCTACTCCTAATCTTGTAGCAATATCTTTTTGAGTAAATCCATTTTTTTCTCTTAAATACTTTATTCTTTCGCCATTTGTCATAATTTTTTCTCCTTCTCAATTTATGTTTAAATTTTATCATATCCATTTTGGAAAGTCAATAATCGTTGAAAATTAAATATTTTTTATATAAAAGTTTTAGAAAGTTTAAAAAATTTTGAAAAAGGTATTGACAATATATCCATTTTGGATTATTATATAAATATCCAAAACGGATACAGATAAATTTGAAAGGAGGTATGCTATAAAAATAAAAATATGAATAAGATTTATTTTTTTACTTATTAAGTATCCAAAATGGATTATAGAAATTTCAAAGGAGGACAAAATTATGAATGAAAATTTTAGTGAAGAACTTAAGAAAGAATTAGTAAAACAAGCTATAAAGAGCTTAGATGACCCATTTAAAATGCTAACTGTAAAAGATGTAGCAAAAGATTTGTATATGGGAGAAAACAAAACAAACGAAATATTTAATCGTGCAGATTTTCCATCTGTGAATATTGGCAAAACAAGAAAAATACAAAAAATTGCTTATATTCTGTGGAAGATGGAAAAAAGGATTGATGTTATATGAAAAATTTAAAAAGCATTTATACAAAAGTACACTTTGTCGAGCAGACTTTTGCACAAATGCCACATAAAGATATTCGCAATCTTTATATAAATAGTATATCATTTTTCCTTATTTTTAACAATAGAAAATTAAGTAGAAATACTGGAAAGTGAGTAAATTATGGAAAAAACAAAAAGATATTATTGGATAAAATTAAAAACTGATTTCTTTAATTTAGCCGAAATAGATTTCTTATTATCACAAAAAGATGGTTGTCAGTATATCGTTTTGTATCAAATGCTATGCCTACAAACTGCTAATAATAATGGAGAATTAGCATCACGAGTTGGAGAAATGATTATTCCCTATGATCCAGAAAAAATAGTAAGAGATACTAAATATTTTAGTAAAGATACTGTTATAGTTGCTATGGAACTATTTAAAAAACTAAATTTAATTTATACAGATGATGGAATTTGTTTAAAAATAGCTGGATTTGAAAATATGGTAGGTAGTGAAACTGGTTGGGCAAAACAAAAAAGAGAACAAAGAGAAAAGCAGAAATTATTAAGTGGACAATGTCTACCAAATAGTCCACAAGAGATAGATATAGATAAAGAGTTAGATATAGAGATAGATGAAGATATAGAAAATAATGGATTGAATGATGGATTAGATTTAATTAATTTAAAATTAAATAAAACAAATTTAGTTCAAAAAGAAACAGCAAAATATAATGTAATTTTTAAACAAAAGAAAATATATTTTGAAAACTCAGAGTACTTACCAAAAAGTGTACTAACTCAAATAAAACTATATCAATTGGCAGTAAAAAGGTTATACGATAATAAACAGGGAGAATTATTGGAAAAAGTAACTTTACCTATACTAGAAAAAGTATTTGGTAATATCTTAAAAAATAAAAATATCGAAAACATAATAGAATATTATATTTCAAGTTTGGTTAATGAACTTGCAAAATAGGAGGTCAAAATTATGAAGAGAAAAAGAAGAAGAGGAAATGGCGAAGGCACAATATTTGAAGATAAGAAAAATAAAAGATGGATTGGTCAATATATATATGGAACATCTGTAGATGGAAAAGTCATTAGAAAATCAGTATATGGAAAGACTCAAAAAGAGGTCATAAATAAATTAAATGAGATTAAATATAAAATGAATAATGACATGTATATAGAAAAAAATGGAATTAAATTAGTAAAAATTATGGAAGATATAAGAGAAGAAAAATTGGCATCTAATACAATTTCAGGTGGTCAATATGCTAGATTAAAATGGACTATCAATAAAATTAAAAATAGCAATATTGGAAATATGAAAATACAGGATATAACCAAAGATGATATTCAAGAATTTTTAAATTCTATTAAAGATTTAAGTGATTCGTATATCAAGAAAATTTATGAACAATTTGTACAAGCATATCGTAGAGCAGAAATAAAAAAATACATTTCATATAACCCAATGTATGAAGTTATAAAACCTAAAAGTAATAAACAAACAAAAGTGGTTGAAGCATTAAATATCAATGTGCAAAAAGAATTTACACAATATTTGAATAAAGTTTCAATAGAAAACGAACCATATAAAAATATATTTTTACTACAAATGTATATGGGATTAAGAATAGGCGAAGTACTTGCATTAAGCAAAGAAAATATTGATTTAGAAAATAAACTTTTATATGTTAAGAGAACACTAACAAATGACAAAGAATTTGCCATTATTTTAGGAAATAAGACAAAAACGTATTCAGGTAATAGAACTTTACCTATACCAGATTTTTTAGTTCCAATTTTTGAGGAACAATTAAAATATACAAATGAAAATTTACACAATTTAATATTTACAAATAATGATAGTTATATAAGAACATCTGCAATTAATAAAGAACTAAAAAGAATTTTCAAAGAAGAATTAAATGTAGATTCAAAAAATATTAGTACCCATTGTTTAAGACATACTTATGGAACAAGATGTATTGAAGCAGGAATGACAGCAGTCGTTTTGCAAAGATTAATGGGACACAAAGATGTAACTGTAACTTTAAATACATACACATCTGTGTTTAATAAATTTAAAGAAAATGAACTTGAAAAGGTAAATACTTATTTAAATAATAACCAATTAAATTTTGTGAATAACAGTAATTAAATACCAAATATATAGTATTGCAAGCTTCCTATTTGTAAGTACAAGTACTACAAATAGAGCTTGCAAACTTGGGAGAACCCAAACCCCTTTAATTTGTTTTAGGGAAAACGAGGAGGAATAGAATGCCCAAAGATAAGAAAATAAATATACGATTAACTGAAAAAGAAAAAGCATAATTGAATCAAAAGCAAAGAAATGTAATATGACAATTACAAAATTTATTGTAAGTTCGTGTTTAAAAGATAAAATTATTATAGTAAAAGGACTAGATAAAGTAGATAGTGAGCTTCGAAGAATAGGAAATAATATTAATCAATTAACAAGACTTGCAAATGAAAAAATAATTACAGTAGTTGACTTGAAAGAACTGCGAATGGAAGTGAATAATATATGGCAATTATTGAAGCAATTAGTTCAAAAGCAAACTTAAAAACAATTATAAACTATGTTACACAAGACAAGAAAACAAATGCTAATTTGATAACAGGAAAAGATTGTTTAGCTGAAAGTAGTTTAGAAGAAATGTTATATACAAAAGAATTATATAACAAGAATAATGGCAGACAGTATATTCATATTATTCAATCATTTGCCCCAAAAGATAATTTATCTGCAGAACAAGTTCATAATACCGGTATTAGATTAGCAGAAAAATTCAATGGATACCAGGTATTAGTTGCAACACATATTGATAAAAAACATTTGCATAATCATTTAGTTGTAAATTCAGTTTCATTTGAAAATGGATATAAAATTCAAATGAGTAAAAAGGATTTACAAGATTTAAAAGATTATTCAGACAAGTTGTGCTTAGAGATAAGAGCTTCAGTTATACCTAAAAAAGAAAATACACAATACATAAAAAGAAATGAATATAGAGTTGCTGAACAGGGTAAGAGTTGGAAATTTAAGTTAATAAATGCAATTGATTTATCACTGGCAGAAAGTAGTAACAAAGAGCAATTTATAAAATTAATGAATAAGTTAGGTTATCAAGTTAATTGGACAGATACAAGAAAATACATTACATATACAACGCCTGAAGGATATAAGTGTAGAGATAATAAATTATATGATAAAAAATATTCAAAAGGAGCAATGGAAAATGAATTTAGAAGAATTGAAAAAGAACAATCAAATAATACAAGAAAATCAAGTAGTTCCATCAATAGTAAAGATGGATTATTATCTAATAGAGCCAGAGATAATAAAGGATTTATATCAAATGGAACAAGCAATAGTAGAAGATATAACAATTATGAAAAAGAAAGTACAAGATACACTAGAAAGATTATTAAAGGACAATATACAGATGAACAAGGAAATGCAAAAATTAGTGGCACAAGAAGTGAAAAATCAATTTTACAACTTGAAACAAGAATTGAAAAAAACGGAAGAGGAACAGAAAAGCAAGATTTCCAAAATAAAATGGAAAACAGGGTTAATAACATTCTTGGTGGGATTATTGCTATCAGCAATATGGTTTCTAACTCACAAATAAATCATAGACCTAAAATAAGAATTAGAAGATATAGAACTTTATCAAAACAAGCTATGAAAGAATATGCAATTAAAAAAGCTAATTCTAGTGGTTTTGATTGGTTTGATGAAGAGGAAGAAATGTAAATAAAAATATAATGACTTTGAGATGAACCCAATTGTTGTATTTTTTGGATAATTATAGAAAATATTATGTAAATATGCTATAATAAAAGTATGAGGTACATACCTTTGTAAAAAATTTTTTCTATCACATATAATTAAGGAGGAAAAGCACATGAAAGGACAGGAAAAATTGAAAAATTTAATTCGGGAGGTGATAAATCTCATTATTAAGTTCTTCAAGCCATATGGTTTATCAGATGAGATGCTCATTATTCCTGAAAGTGTAAAGCGGATGGGATTTAAAGTGGGTTTCATGAATCTGGGAATGACCGTAATCGCCCTTGTTTTTGCATTTATGCTTAAAGCGACAAACATGATGATTGAGTACAGGTTGATTTTGCTTGGAATCATATTATTTATGTTATATCGTGGGCAGCAAGTTGTAAGGGAAGCATTTTATCTTTTTGAAAGCTCTGAAAACAAGAAATTTGAACTCATTTTTGAGGATGAAATTGTATTCAGAGGTAGTCAAATCATCGGCAAGACAGCAAATAAGGTTTTGAAGTATAACACATCAAATAAATTGTATAAAGTAATGAGCAATGAATCGGTGTTAAATACTATTAAGAACTATTTGCAAAATCTGTGGCGACAGAAAATTCAACATACATTTGATGTATTTGAAATGATTAGTGTAATAATTATGCTAGCTGTAGCCATAATAACCAACACATCTATTTCACAAGTTGTTTTTATTCCTCTGATTTTCATATTTGTGCTTATTTCTTTCTTTAGTTCAGCATATATTAGTTTGAATAGAGAAGCATATTATAAGAAACACAGAGAGTATAACAACGAACAGTCTTTGATAGTAAATGATTTACTTCGTGTTCCTGTAATTGTCAAAGATGACTTGGATATGAGAATCAATAAATTTCAAAAGACTGTTATTGCGAGCAATGAGAATGTTACAAAGTTCCACAAGAAGATGAATTTGTCGAGATTATTTGTAACAATAATGGAAGCACTTAGTCAGTATGGAATTATAATATTCTATCTGTTAGGAGTCGAGTGGAGTAGTATCAATTTAGCTACTATAACAGAAATTACTGCAACACTTCTGATTGTTGAAACAGCATTAGGACAGATTAGCAGAATTGCTGAAACTTTGAACAATCACAATGAAAGGTTAATCATACTGGAAAAAGAAGAAAAGGATATGTCATTAATTTTAGATGTGTATCATAATGAATCTGCAAAGGTTTCTATACCTAAAATTGTTGACAATATAAGAATAAATCCATTCTCGATTCAGTATTTGGAGGAATCCGAGAACGATAAACCTTTCACATTAATTTCAAAAAAGCAGATACACATTAATAACGGAGAGGTTGTTATTCTGTACGGACCATCTGGTAGTGGTAAATCGACATTTATGAAGATGTTAACCGAAAGAATCAGATTGGAAAAGAGTACAGAGATACCCTCGACATCACGATTTTTGTTCTATGATGAAAAGTTGAAGTTTGGTAGTTTGAGTATTTTTGAAGAGCTGTTCTGTTGTAATGAGAATCCAGATCTTGCAAAAATGCAAAAGATTTTAGAGAATCTCCATTTGTGGTGTGAAATAAAATCTAATTGCTTTGATGTATGGAAATGGATGAAAGAAAAACAATTTGAGCAGTCGCTTTCAAATGGACAGAAACAGAGACTTATTCTTGCAAAGATGCTATACTGGTTAGATGATGAAATTGATGTTATTGTTTTGGATGAATGTACATCAGGTCTTGATGATAAGACGGAATCTGATTCTGCTGATGCAGAAAAAATTTTGGAGTACATTGTGAGGTATGCTAACTCGGATAAAAAACGAATTGTAATTATTTCAACTCACCAAAACATTGATGGATTCAAAAGTAAACTTGCTAATGAGTACACATTTAGAAACTTACAGTTTGCAAAGGCTGGAGAATTTAATTTAGTAAAAGAGATTTAACACATTTAATCTACTGTTTTTTCGATTAGGAAGGTACATTGTACTTTCCTAATTTTAAATAATTAAAAAATATTTATATGCTTATAAAATTTGAATGCAATTATTACATTCAATTGTAGAAATCTGAATGTAATTTTGAATGCAGTAACACAAATATAGAGAAATTTTGAAAAAGTTTGAGAAAAGAAAAAAGGCTTAAAATAGCCAAAAAACAAATTAAGAGACTTGTAAAAAGTCTCTTTTTCTGGTCGAGGCGACAGGGATCGAACCTGCGACCTCATGGTCCCAAACCACGCGCGCTACCAACTGCGCTACGCCTCGAAATCAATCGCTTATTTAATATACCATATTTTTTTAATTTTTGCAATATTTTTTGAAAACTTTTTTAAAATTATTGAAATTTTTTTATTTTTACTTTATAATATATTGTATGCACCAGTAGCTTAGTTGGATAGAGTGTTCGGCTACGAACCGGAAGGTCGGGGGTTCGAATCCCTCCTGGTGCACCACAAAAACCGTTGAATTCATTATATATCAACGGTTTCTATTTTTTATTTTTATTTTTCAGGTAATCTAAGGGTACTAATTATTGTTGATTTTTTTTCTAAATTTAAACACAATTAAACTTATAATCCCTATAATGCATAAAACCCCTATTACACCAAAAACTATATATAAAACATTCGAATTATTTGTACCATTCATATCATCATTATTATTATTTATTTCTTGTTCCTCTAAAATACTATTTAATTTTTCTACATTTATATTCTGTTCATCTTCAAAAATCTTATCCTCTTCTTCTGTCCTTCTGTGTATAATTATTTTATAAACTTTTTCAGTAAAATTATCAGGAGCAATAACATTTATAGTTACTAAATTATCCCCTATTTGCAAACTTTTATTTCCGTTAATTTCTATTTTTGCATTAATATTTTCTGGTACTGCTAATATATTTAGATCATTAAAACTATTTGAAACACTTGCCTTATAGTTCAACACGTTTGTATCAAATAATGGTTCTAATGTAACATATTCTATTGCCAATGTTTCTAAATTAGTATTTGCCGCTTCTATATCATCTGTTTTACTAACATTAATTGTATAAATATTTTTGCTGTTTCCATCTCTCGAAGTTACTTCTATTTCTATTTTATTTATTCCATTTTTTAAATTTTTATTTCCATTTATATTTACCTTTGCATTTGTAGCTTCTGGTATTGCAACTACTTCTAAATTATTTATTGTAGAATCTGCTATAAAATAATAATCCTTAATTTCTGGTGAAAATTCTGGTATAATGCCTTCTTTATCTAATCTCATAATTTTCAATAAAGAATTATTATCTTCTCCTTGAATTTGAGTATTTTTTAACACTTCATTATTTGTTTCTACTATTTTTGCATTTATGTGTTGATTATTTATTTTTATTTCATTTCCATTTTTATCAAAAAATTCTCCTTCTATATTAAAATCTATATTTCCTATTTCTTTTGCTTTAAATTCAAAAACTGCAATCTCTTGATTTATTTTTGGACTATTTCCTCCTGTTTCATCAAACCAAATACTAATAATTCTATTGTCTAGCTTATTAGTATTTTCCGGACCATTTACATATTCTACCTTATTATCATCATAGTTTATATTTAATAGATATGATGCTACTTCTATGTTTCCTATGTTAATATATATTTTAAAATTTTCATCTTTTATTATTTCAAAACTACTAATTTTTATTTCTAAATTTTCGCTAGCTAAAGTATTATTCGATATGCTTAATATAAATATCAATATTAATACTACTATTGAAAAATATATGATTTTTTTCATTTTTTCTTTATATTATATTAATATAATATATCTCCCTCAATTATATTTAGATTTTTATTTAGGGTTTACCTATAAACCTATTTTATTTATATGCTTGTCATTGTACTATAATTTGCAATCCTAAAATATGCCTTTGGATTAATAGTAAGTCAACAGATGTTGGTTTTTTACCATTCTTATTTATATTCCCTGCTTTTTTAAATATTTCATCTACTTCTTGTATTTGTAATATATCCCTTTGTAAAACTAATAAATCCACACTATTTATTTTTCCATCTCCATTAACATCTCCATAAAGTAATGCAGTGTATTCTGCCAATATGTTTGCTTTGTTATCTATATTATTGACACTGTCTAATTCATTGCTATTTTCCTGGTTTTCATTTGATCTTGTGTTTTTTATAATTTTTATTTTTGAACCTGTTCCTACCAATTGATTATCCCCTAATTTTTCTCCTTTATAATTTTCTATTTGTATTCCATATATTGTAGATATATATCTTTTTATATTATTTACTGACATGTCTAAATGGTTGAAACCACTTATTATATTTCCATTTATATTTAATTTTTCGTCAAATTTTAATTCATCTTCTGGAATTTTTTCTATTACATTAATATTAACATCTTTTTGTATATTACTATCTTCTGTTGTTGCAATAATTTTAGTTGTTCCTTTTTTTAGAGCTGTAATTTTTCCATTTTCATTGACTGTTGCCACATCGTTATTTGATGAACTAAATAAAACTTTTTTATTACTTGCATCTTCTGGATATACTGTTGCTATTAAATTATATGTTTGTGTTTCTTGCATTATTAGATTATTAGTATCTAGTTGTAAATCTTCCACTTTTGAATAGACTTTTAAAGTTATATTTCCATTTATACCATTTTCAGCTTTTGCTGTTATTACTGCACTTCCAGAACTTACTCCAAATATATTTCCTTCTTGATCAACACTTATAATGTTTGGATTGCTAGATGAAAATACTATTTTCTGTTCTTTTGCTTCTTCTGGTTGTATGTCTATTGATAGTTTTGTACTTTCATTTTTATTTATTGTATCTTTATCTAAAGATAAAGTGATTTTTTCTATTTGAGCTTGTGGCACTTCTTTTAAATAATTTTGAAAAACATATCCTACAATACCATTTTCTAATACTACTCTATCCCATAATTCTCCATTTTGAATTCCTTTTTCTATTCTTGTCATTATATCTTTATTAGTTACTGTTGTTATAGTTTCATATGATGTTGATGGTCCTGTTCTTACATTTAAAGTGGTCGTTACATCTGCATATACTTTTGTGTTATCTTGTACATAATCTTTATCTAAAATACTTGGTCTTTTGCATGGAAGTTCTGGCATGTTATTATATATTGGGATTACGAAATTAATGTCTGTATCTAGTAGATTGCTATTTAAGTATCCTTTATATATTGAATTTGACTCACTATATGGTGCTAATACATTTGTCATATATTGATGCCAAAATAAACTTCCTCCTCTGTTGTCTACAACATGAAATTTTTGTAGATATATTGTATCTTGTCCTATATTTATATAGCTAGATCCTATAAATATTCCTCCTCCTGTAATTGCTCTTTCTTTTGTATTCCATGGAATTAGATATTTTGTTTTTGTTGCTTCACTTGCACCATGCCCATCTCTTGCATATTTTAATCCATTTATTATTGCTCCCATAGGCTCAGCTGAACTTGTTGCTCCTATATTATAGAAATTATATAATGCTTCATATCCGTGAGACTTTTCCACTTATAGAAGAGTGAGACAAAAAAGGTCCTACTTCTTGTTTTATTCTAGATGCTAGGTGATATGAACTTACTTTTGAAGTTTGCGCAGCACGTAAAATTAGGTCAGAATATTTTTCTTTCATTGTTATAGTTTGCCCTTGTGTGTTTATATAATTTACAATATTATCGTAAAATTCTGTCCCATATAAAATTTTTTCTATAGTATTTATCTGATTTGAATTTTCTACATATGATAATCCTTCAAATTGGAAAATCCTGACTTCATTTAAAAAGTTTCTTGAATCCATAGCATATTCTACAGATTTTCTGGAAGCATCTACCCAACCACTATCGACTTCAACATTATATTCACCTGGCTTGGTGTTTTTCCATTCATCTGTATATGATTTTGGTACTAAATTTTTTCCAAATACATTTTCATTATCAATTACATAATTCCAGTCTAATTCTGTATATAGTGCGGTAAAACTCCATTCAGGATGTTTTTTTTGTAATACTTCTAAATAAGGTCTATAATTTTCTGGAAAATTGCTTATTCCATTAGTCGTGTATGCTCCTTGTGTTTTTATATTAATAATTATCATCATTAAAAATATAAATATTGATAATAATACTTTTTTCATCTTAATTATTCGTATAATACTAATATATTTGTTATACGACTTCTCCTTTCTTGGATTTTCTTATAATAGTCTATTTATTCTTTTCTTGCTTTTATAATTATTCTTTTTTCAGAATCTAATGTACATGTTATTAAAGTTAATTCTACTTGTCCATTTGTTTGTTGAGATAAACATTGTGTCTGGTTTGGTAATACTTTATAAATATCATAAATTATATATTTCATTTTATTTCCATTTGTATCAATTAAAAGTATTTCATCATTAATATTTAAATTTTTTAAATTTTGAAACATGTTTGGTGTTCCGTAATTATGACCTGCTATACAAAAATTCCCTACTTTATTAGGTTTTCCTCCATAAAATTTTGTTACAGATGTTAGAAGTGCTTGTTTACTATATTGTTCTAACACATATGTTTCTAAATTAATTTTGGGTATATATAATTTTGCACTTACTTTATATCCCTTAAATTCCGTTTCTATATATTCTTTTTCCACAGTTTGTTCATTTGTTGTGGATTGTTCTTCTTCTATCAAATTTTTTTGTACATTTATATTTGTCTTTGATACAATTTTTTCTGTTGTTCTGCTTTCTTTTATTACATCTTCTTTTCGTATATTGAATAAAATAAAAAACAATATTGATAAAATTAAAATGATAATTAAATATTTTAAAACTTTATTTTTCATTGTAAACTCCTCTTATGTATAATTATTTTATGCATTCTTTTTATGTATGCATTTGCTAGAGCGAAGCGATGTTCTTGCGCTAATTTTACTTTTTTGTTTATAGGCAATGTTAGCTGTATTTATTAAACAACAAAAAGGGAACATATAATTATGTCAAGATAATTAGATTAATATTAGTTCCCTAGTTTTGCTTTATATACATTTTGTATATATTAAGTTTTTATTTTAAAATTTATTTTTTCTTTGTAATACTACTCCTGTAGTAATTAATGCAATTGCTAATATAATTATTGGAATATAAACATTTTTACCTGTTTTTGGTAATGTTTCTGGTAAATTTTCATTTTGAGTATTTGTGTTATTTTCTTCTACTGGATTTGTCGTATTTTGGTTTTCACCATTATTTGTTTCTCCAGTTGTTCCTCCATTGTTTGTTTGGTTATTTTGTTCTTCTGTCATTGCTGTTAGGCTAAATGTTTTACTAGCTATTTCAGCATCTGATGAGTCCCTATCAATTAATTTTATTTTTATTGTATAAGCTCCTGCTTTAGTGAAAAGTCCTCTTAGTGATAAAACTTTTTTCATGTCTTGGCCGCCTATTTTATACCCAGAAGCATCTCCCCATCCACTTTGAATGATGTCATGCTCTAAATCTTGTTCATCAGTTCCTTTTAATGTAACTTGTCCTCCATCTGGTGTTGTTGCTTCTGCTATAATTCTTGCATGTTCGTAATTTTTACCTAGTTTAGATGATATTGTTAATGTCATTTCTTTTTCTACATTTTCTATAATATTTCCTGAATAGGCTAAATCTATATTATAATCTTCATATTTTGGCTCTACCACAATGTTTTTAACTATTGGCACTCCTATATCATCATATTGTTCTGATGCATCTGCATTTGCCATCCCTTCAGCTGTAACAGATAAATCTGTTGGATTTGAAGTAATTATACCTTCTTTTGCTTTAAATTTTATACTCATATTACTTCTTGAAGCTGTTCCTCCTGTTGAATCATAAAATACTACTCTTACTCTTGTTCCATTATCATTTGGTGTTCCACCTTCACAACTAACATACTCTAATAATTTATTGTCATATGCAATATCAAAAGTATATGCTCCTAGAACTTTTCCAAAGTTTATATTTAATGTTACATTATCCCCAGGGTTTACAGTAGTTTTATCTACATCTAAAGTAATTGTATCTAGTGGTACAGCATATACTTTTCCAATAAGTATTGATGAAAATAATAATGTAAGTATTGTTAGTATTGTTAATATACTCAAAATTTTTTTCATTTCTTATCCTCCTTAAAAATTTTTTTATATTATTAGTATGTTATTTTTTAAATTTTTTATTTATTTTTTTGAAAAAATTTTTTATTAGGGGACGTTCCTTTAATCCCTAAAATTCGGGACAATGGGGACGGACCTCTGGAAAATCACCATTTTGGGAACGCGTCCAAAATTGGAATTTTGATTTTATAATATTTTTTTACAATAAAAAATGCTTAATTTCATATTGTAGAACAAATCGGAAAGCCTTAACATTTGTACAACTTTTAACATTCATCTTAGGCTTTCTGTAAAATTGTGTGCATCCGTTGTGCGAAGCATTTTTTATACAATAGGAAACAATATGAAACTTTAAGTTACGC